>JAITRI010000015.1 GCA_031288455.1 Puniceicoccales bacterium | reverse complement strand
TGGCTGCGCCCCTGCCCGCCGGAGGCATAAAATAGCGCAGCGGAAATTTAATTTAAACGCAACGGTTCCGTGGGAAATCTCGGCTCGCAGTGCAGCTGGAAGACTCATTTTTGGAGAGCCTCTAAAGTCAGCAGCGCCGAGCTTTTGGAGAGAAGTCTACGGCGCCAATATTTTCTTTAACTTTTCTGTGGGTTTTCGCTCTGGAAAATTTGTCACAGGGAAGTGGTGTCCGGCAAATGTGGACTTTGCTCGAGAGGATGGCGTGCCCCGTTCGCTAAGCGGTCCGCATCCGCTTTGCGGATGCGGTGGGTGCAGTGGCTGCGCCCCTGCCCGCCGGAGGCATAAAAATAGAACACCTCCATGCGCTAAGCGGTCCGCATCCGCAAAGCGGATGCGGTGGGTGCAGTGGCTGTGCCCCTGCCCGCCGGAGGCATAAAAATAGAACACCTCCATTCGCGGAGCGGTCCGCATCCGCAAAGCGGATGCGGCGGGTGCAGTGGCTGCGCCCCTGCCCGCCGGAGGCATAAAATAGCGCAGCGGAAATTTAATTTAAACGCAACGGTTCCGTGGGAAATCTCGGCTCGCAGTGCAGCTGGAAGACTCATTCTTGGAGAGCCTCCGAAGTCAGCAGCGCCGAGCTTTTGGAGAGAAGTCCGCGGCGGCATCTATGCCCTAAACACCGCTCCAAAATTTTTCCCCATAAAGATTGACGCTCCGATGATGGTTATTGACAGGAATGTCATCGCCCAGACGCCAAGTGAGCATGCCAAAAATGGGCCGTCCCCCAATAAATTCATCAGCTCATAGATCGCTTTTGTTATTGGGTAATGCTGCTGCTTCTGCGCCAACACCAGGGAATCAGATACCTCCAACATTGTCTGCGAAAATACCAGCAGTCCTCCGGCCATCAAATTGGCAATTATCAGCGGGAGTGTAATTTTTATGGCGGACTTTATGGGTGAACAGCCGAGGCATTGGGCAGCCTCCTCGTAGCTGTAACTCATCTGCTGCAGTCCCGACACCGCCGATCTGACGATGAATGGCAGTTTGCGCACGGCGTACGCTATCACCAGCAGCGCCGTTGGATTCGCGACCGGATTCAGGAATGAAAATACTTTTCCCTTTTGGCTCATGGCCAAGTACCCAAATGCGATCACAAGTCCCGGGACCGCAAGCGGCAACATTGTCATGGAGTCGAGCATCCACCGAAGTTTCAATTTCGAGCGCACGACGACAAATGCTATCGCGATGCCGAAAAATATGGTAACAAATGTGGCGAGCCCCGAATAAATTACGCTGTTTTGTATGGATGGAATTGTCAGCGGATGACTGAGGCTGCTCCTGTAGTTGTCGAATGTCCAAACGTTCGGCAGAATGGAATTGTACCAGTCTCCAGCGAATGATGTCAAAATCACCGCCACGTGCGGCATCAGCGCCAGGAATGTCACGCCGCCAAACAGCGCACAGCAGCAAAATTTTTTTAAAAATCCCACCCTACGGGCGGACACGACGTGGGATGCTTTCGCCATCATAGCGTAGTTTTGCCTGCCCATCAGCAGTTTTCCGGACGTGTAAAATATCAGCGACAGCAGCAGCACTATGCTCACAAGCGCAAATGGCATCTGATTGTCGACCATTTCCTTAAGTCCATTGTAAATTTGGACGGATACCACGCGATTGTAATCAAAAATCAGCGGCACGCCGAGTTCCGTAAATGCCCAGATGAATACCAGCGTCACTCCAGCAAAAATCCCAGGTCGCATCAGCGGAAATGTAATTTTAAAGAATCTTTTTATGCCGTGGCACCCGACGCATGCGGCAGCCTCATCGAGCGACGGATCAATGTTTGCCAGTGTGGCGACCAGGTTCAGGTACAGTATGGGATATAGACTTATGGCATTCATCAGACACATCCCGATCAATTTGTAATTCCCAATCCAATCTATGAGGTGCGCACTGTCGATTACCCCAAGCTTCAGCAGCAGCGCGTTCAACATGCCGCGCACTCCGAAAATGTGGTGCACGCCTATCGCTCCGACGAATGGCGGTAGCATTATCGGCAGCAGCACGATGTTTGTGAAAATTTTCTTGCCCGGGAACTCGTACCTGTCGGAAAAATATGCCAGCGGCAGCGCTATTAGAAATGCGACGACTGTTGTTATGGTGGCGGTAAAAATTGAATTGCCTATGCTGGTCAAGTATATGCTATCCTTGAAAATTGCCGAGAAGTATGCAAATGTAACGCGTCCATCGTGCCCGGTGAATCCTCCGCGCAAAACTTCACACATCGGCCACAGAAAAAATGCCGCGAAAAACAGTAATACCAACAGAAATACGGCTATGGAGCACTTTTTCACAGTAAATCGCCACGAACACACATCCTACGCCCATGCGCAAAATACTCACCTGCAGCATCCATTACTCACCAACCCTTCTCGTCCGACATGCTAAGCGAATCATCCACCTCATCATCGAATTCCTGCAGATCAAGCGCGTCCTCCTCCGATTCTTCCTCTTCCGCATCCTCGTCTAGGCTGTATCCATCTGGCACGTAGTCAAGTATGGAGACTATTTCGTCGAACGCGTGAGTCTTTATGCCGGAAATGTAACGCTCCTGCTGTTCGGCGTGTAAAATATCCTCAATTTCCTCGGAGTTCAGTGGCCGCTGAAAATCAATGCTGGAATTGAGCAACTTCACGCGCATCGCCATTATGTGGTCGATGAACTCGGAAAATGGGCCCTCATTGTCTCCGATGACATTTGGCAGACAAAAAATCGGCTCGCGCGGATTGAAAATATTATCTTTTGTGCTGCGTATTTTCAACATCTCCTTTGGCATTTCCCTGTCAATGGCATAGGTGGTGAATGCGCCATTTACCACCTCATCGCTCAATCCGTGCGGCTTCAGCGGCAACAGTAAATCTCCCATGCGCTCCACCTGTTTGGGATCAAGTATTCCAACGGTGTCATCTTCCACAATTCCATCTTCGCTGTTTTCGTGTACCCACCAATTGTAGTCATTGCCCAAATAGACCACACACCAACTATCTTTTTCCTCAGCCATACTGCGATGTAACTGATCCGCCACCTAACTGAAAATCTTTGCAGCGTAAAGAAAATAATACTAAAAATATCACGAAATATCAAATTTGCACTGTCCCGCGCCAAAGTGCAGCATTTCCACTGCCAAATTGTTCGCGCATGCCGGCGTAAAATCTTGCCATTTATAAAATAATGCATTTAGGGAGAAGAAATTGCATATGGAATCGGGCGGAACCAAAAATACAACTTCGCGTGGAGTAAATGCTTTCACTGGAATATTCGAATTGTCGGAATGCGAGCGCTATGGTCAGCTGATCGACAGCTCATGCAACGGCAGAGAAGACATTGCAAATCCATACGTTGGACAGGATATGATTCGCCGCTATCGCCTCAGGCGTGGACAAAAAATTTCGGCGACAATTCTTCCGCGCAGCGACTTTCCGAATCCCAAGGTGATATCCATCGAGAAAATCGATGACATGTCCCCCGAAAGCAGAAGCCAACGCACGCCGTTTGACCGATTGACACCGGTGCAACCAAACAGACAGATAGTGCTGGAATGCGACAACTGTTCCCTGACGTCCAGGATAATAGACATGTTCTGCCCCATATGCAGAGGGCAGAGGGGCATAATTGTGTCACCGCCAAGGTCCGGCAAAACTCTACTTTTGCACGAAATTGCAAAAAGTGTCGGGAAAAATTTCCCGGACATTGCCGTTGTTGTGGCGCTTGTGGACGAGCGTCCGGAGGAGGTCACGGATTTTAAGCGTTCCGTGTGCGCCGAGATATACGCGTCGTCCAACGATCAGGGCGTGAAAAGTCACGTGCGCATTGCGCGGCTCGCCGCCGAACGGGCGCGCAATTTAGCGGAAAGCGGCCGCGACGTCATTCTGTTCATCGACTCGCTGACGCGGCTGGCGAGAGCGCACAATGCCATCAGTGGTGGCGGGCGCACGATGACCGGTGGCATCGACACGCGGGCGATGGAAATCCCGAGGAAAATGTTTGCGTTGGCGCGCGATACGGAAAATGGAGGGTCCATAACCGTCATTGCCACTGCCCTGGTGGAGACAAATAGTCGCATGGACGATTTGATTTTTCAGGAGCTGAAGGGCACCGGGAACCTTGAGATTGTTCTCAGCAGAAAATTAGCAGACATGCGCATTTGGCCAGCGATTGACCTGTTGACGTCCGGCACAAGGCACGAGGAATTGATTCTGTCTCCAAATGTTTTGGGTGCCGTGCAATTTTTGAGGCGCGCCTACGCCGGCATGGACCCGGAGAAGGCGATGGAATCGCTCATCGGAAGAATGTCGCAGCACGGCGATAATGCCTCATTTTTGGCAATGATCGCAAAATCGGCAAAGTGAAGACAACGGGCACGCAGCCTCCGTTCGCGGAGCGGTCCGCATCCGCTTTGCGGATGCGGGAGGTGCAGGGGACTGTGTCCCTGCCCGCCGGAGGCATAAACAAAAGTGACCGGCGCACAATCTGAATCGCTTGTTTTTTATCTTTTTTAAATGTTCGACCTTATGAGTCCCGAGGCTAGCGTCTGAAGCATTCCAATGACTCGGAAAAATCTTCGCAGCTGGCGGCCTGAAAATTGAATTTGCATCCGCCAATGGCATAGGTGAGGGAAATTTCTGCGGAGTGCAAAAACAGTCTGTCATTTTTGAAGATTTCCCTGAAGGTGCGGTTGAATTGTGAATCGCCATAGGTTTCGTCACCGATTATCGGCAGCCCATTCATGGCGCAGTGTATTCGCAACTGGTGTGTTCTGCCGGTGATGGGGAATAGGTTCAGAGCGCTCAGCGTCACTCCGCGCGATCTAAATGATGTCACAGTTTCGTATCTTGTTCTCGCGAACATTCCAGGTCCCGCTGACATTTTTATCGATTTGCCATCTGAAAATTTGCGCAGTCCGCAGGACCACATGCCGGATTTACTGCGCGGAAATCCTTTGGAAAGCGCGACGTACCGCTTGAAAACATTTCTGCATTTGAATGCAAATTTCACCGCATCCGCCACCGTGCGCGACAGCCCGATCAGGAGGACGCCGGACACCGGAGAATCCAGGCGATTCAGCAAAAAAATTTTACTGCCATTTTCGCAAACATACGCGCCCTCACTGCCGCTATAGGGGCATGCGATCAGCGCACGATCGCAGCTCGAACGGCCATTTGGGTGCGATAGAATTCCACAGGGCTTCTCAAGCGCAACGAGTCCATTTTTGTCGCATCCGATCAGCGAAACTCCGCCCTGCAGCAGAGGAAGAATGCTACTGGGATCCATCGCACATTTCACCGTCGCGATCGACCGGCAACACGAGTAATTTGCTCTCCAATCCCTTGTGGAAGTCCGAAAAAACATTCTTTGCGGGTGTGGATTTTAGCAGCTGTTCCACCATTCCCATTTTCGCGTCAAGGTTGTCAACGAGTGCAACGAATACCGCTTCCGGAGTGGCCGGCCGGACAACTGCTCCGAATTCCGGCTCGTTGTGGTGGCTGAGGAGTACGTGTTCGAGGCGCTCCAAAATATCACCGTTCATCCGATTCTGAATCGCGATCTTTCTGAGAAGTCTATAGCCGAGTATCAGGTGCCCGTGCAAAACCCCAAGTTTTGTTCTCTGCGTCACGGCATCACCGGTGTATTCGATCGTCTTCCCAACATCGTGCAAAAGTAGTCCCGCAAGCGCGATGTCATGGTCGACAAATGGATACAGTCGCAGCAGAAGAATCCCCACGCGTGCCGCATGAACGGTGTGTTCCAGCAGACCATTTCTGTAGGCGTGGTGCATGGAAATGCCAGCCGCTCGCGTGTGGAAATCATCGCCCAGTTCATTCACAACGCCGGCAACGACCGCGCGCAGTGTCGCATCGCCTATGTGTGAAATCATATCATTCAGTTCGATCTTCAGCGATTCGACGCTCTCATGGGAACAGGCGGTAACCTTCTGCGCGTAGTTCCCCCGTAAAATTTCCGATTCCGTCAGCGCGCGCACGGACATAATGTCAGGGGAAAATACTCCCCTGTAGTCCCTGGCAATTCCCTCCATGAGCACTATCGTGCCAGGTTGCACCGCCTTGAAGAAATTATAGACGGGAGACCCTCCGAAAATTTTGCAGGTGAAACTTCCCGTGCGGTCGCCGGCGATGGCTGACAGATATTCGCTGCTGTTTTTCGCCAACTTTGTTTCGACGGACTGCAGCGACACAACGATGCAGAACTTCATTCCGCTGGCCGCCGACATCGCATCAATCGCAGTGATATCTTCGCCGGCATCCACCATGCGCTGATTTATAGTGGTGCGACAAAACCGTTGCAAGCAAAAAGAACGCGCTTAGCCGACTCAAAAATGCAATTTCTGCGATTATTTTTTGGACTTCGCATGTATTTTCCCAGAAATTGTCAGTCTGGAAATGGAGTCTTCGCACTCATTCCCATCCAATGCTGTGATTTCCACATCCGCATCGGGAACGATTTCTGCGGAGTCCACTGATGCTGGAGAATTCACATTCACGGCAATATTTTCGGACGAATGGGACCGAAAACGATGGCTGCTGGCGCATATGCCGTTTGATTTTGCAGCGGAACTGCCAATTTTCGAAAAATAAATGTTGGTCTGGGTGTCTGACATTTTTCTGCACAATTGCCGATTCTCTCTCTCTAAATTGTCAGCTTTTAGGCACAAATTAATAATTTCGCCGCATAAAAATTTATTCACCGTATCGATGGATGAGAGAATCTTTTCGCTGTCACCGAGCTGCAGCAGCAATTTTTCGATTATCCGATCCTTCTCTCCGTTTGCCAGCTGTGCTCTTTCGTACGCCTCATGCGCCTGCGCCTGCCTCTTTAGGCCCAGCGTGTTTTGCGAGAAAAGCAGACTATTATCCCTGCGCAGAGACGTATTTTCCTCGCACAAATCCTCATTTTCGTAGTCGCGGAATGCGGCATATTTTCGCAGTCGATCGATGTTGTTATTAAAATCAATAATTTCGCGTTCCAAAGACAGATTTTTTTCCGTGACCTTATTTTTTCTCATGTGCATGGCCGCGACTTGTTCCCGTAGAATGGAGATTTGCTTGTTCTGGGATAATATTTCCGCGCGTGAGCGCTGCAACTCGGATTCCAGATTGCGATTTTTGCATTCCAGAATCAAAATCTTTTCTTCGACGCTAACTTTTCGCCCCGACAGCGCTGAAGTTTTTACGTTTTCAAATGCTGGCTCGCTGATCACAGAGGAAAGCACATGTCCATACGCCGGACAAATTGTGCACCAATGGGCGCCGGAAATTTGTGGACATGACTGCGAACGAGGCGAAAAATTATGGCCGCTCAGCCGCCGGGAAACGATCGGCGCAGCCGCTGCAAATGTGTGCAGTGACATATTTGGCGATGCCGACGGTGGCATATCTATTGTCATGTGCTAGCCGCTTGCGTTTAACAGGGGGTACACATAATTCATGTTTTTACGGGTGCAAAAGTCAATGTTTTTACGATAACTTTTCTCAAAAATTACAACTGCCGCCTGTGAGCTTCACTCCTCCGGTGTTGCCGTGGAACGAGAATCTTCCGCCGGGCGTTCCTCTGTTTTCGGATGGAAAATGTCCCCCATCTTTGCGAACAGCATATCCAAAAAGTCATCGCGCACTTCGAACCTAATATCCTGCTCGTTCGGCTCGATGAAAATTCTATTTCCGTTTCTGTGGATGTTGAAAATTTGTTGATTGCCGGCCCCATCAATCATGGACAATGAGCCGCATTTGATTTCGTCGCGCATTTCGTGGACGATGCCGAGGGACTCCGTATTTTTCAAAAATTCCACCATTTCGCTCACTTTCTCCCTGGAAATTTCCTGGACGCTGAGCTCTCCATTTTTCGAATGCGTAAATTGCCAAGGGCCGTGATTTCTCAGGTCATGAAAATTGAAATGTTCGCCGCTGTCCTGTAAAACGATGCTGATTTCTTCGCAGTCGACGGACGGGAAAACGTTGAACTTTAGCAAATTTTCAATGGCGTTTTCAATTCTCAAAAAAGCCTCGCGGTCGATCCCGAATGACAAGTCGGCGGCATCATTCTGCGCCAGGCAGATTGTTCCGTCCACATCCAAAAATTTCACGCGCTCGCTGGAATTTCCACCGTAGAGCGTGATTGCCAGCGTCGGATGCATAACATTTTCGTACTGCCGCGGATCGACGGTGCCATTCAGCGAGAAAATTTCTCGGAAAAACTCAGCGATCAGCTCGTCATTTGGGTGCAAATTCGATGCCGGCGCGCCAATGGACCATTTCCCGTGCCGCCTTGTGAAAACAAACTCCCCGCGGTTCAACTTTAGCTTGAATATGCCGCAGTTGCTCCTAACGTGCGCAAAAATACTGTTGTCCAGGAAGATGCGGTAAAAGTTTGCGTCATCGGCGCTTCCGACTTGCGCAAACACTGATCCCATCTCCTCGGCGCTCAATTTCGCGCTCTTTGGAATTCCGCTCTCGAAAATTGTCACCTCATAGTCCCCCTGCGGCTGTATTTTATCGAGAGCCTGCAGGAAATATGGCTGCATTTTCCAGCAGAACTGATCGATCGCGTACACATTGGCCGGCCAAATATTCAATCCCCAGGCGACATTCCAGGCTCCCGTTCTCTGTGATTTCCGCAGATGAAATTCACGGCCGGACTCCAATTGCTGCACGCAAATTTTGTCAATTCCGCGCAGCGAATCCGCCGGATTGCGCCGCTCGGTGGTGCTGTAATTTTTGAGAAACCAGTGGCAAATTACCACCAGCAGAATAATATTCAAAGCAATTAAAATTAGTATTTTTCGTTTCATCATCTGCGCCTCTGCAGTGCAACAATCATCGCCAATAGCAGAAAACTGACGGGTAAAGCCAGCGCACGCAGGCAAATTTTCGCCAGCTCTCCCCTCGACAGTGCCAATCGGCAGCTTTCAACATTTATTTCGTCGAACTTCCAAGTGCTTTCGCCGCGCAGCATGTAGTCGATCACTCCCAGCCAAAAGATCCTGTTGCCCAAAAGATTAATTTTGGCGTTGGAAATTAGATCCGCATTGCCGATGACGAGGATTTTCCCGGCGTTTGCAATTGTCTCCAACTGGTCAAATTTTTTTCTCTCGGAGAGCGCCGCTATGAAATATGGTCCTCTCTGCCCATCATCCCCGCGAATGCCGATTCCATCGTCCGTCTGCAGCAATTCCGTCACTTCAAATTTTCCGTCATCCACAAACCAGGGAGCACATTTTACTTCGCACATGCCACCGACCGCAATTCCAACGCAGAACTCTATGAGCTTCTCGTTTATTTTGTGCTGCGCAAATCGCTTAACTATGGTGTCATCGGAGAAATTCGTCGAATTTCCGGCGGCGGACGGAATGAGATTTTCTCCGACAAAAATTCCGTAGTCGCCGAAAAAATTCCTCATGCCGCTGTCGAAATTGACATCGAGGGCCACGACGATCTTGCCATTCCTATTGTTCACATAGTCCCGCAAAATTTCCATTTCAAAGCCGAGCAATTTACTCCTTGCGCCGGCGATTACAACTAAATTCGCATCCTCCGGAATGCTTCTGCTTCCGTACAGATTAAGCGGGCGAAACTCGCAATTTTTCTGTCTCGCGATGCTCTTCAGCGCCGACAATCCCCTGGCGGGCGATACGCCACCCAGTTCACATTCCCCGTGTCCCACGAGAAAATATGCGACGCTATCACCTCCGCCGGTCAACTCTCCAATGGCGGATGAGATCACGGCTTCCCCGTTGAACGCAACGATTTTCCTGTTTTTTGCGCGGCAGAGCTCGCTGATGGTCAATACTTTTACTCTACCGTTCGTTGACAGGAGGACGGAATTCGTCGGCAAAATTCCAAATTCGCTGCACAGCTCAGCGTATCTCTTCTGGTTTTCGGCCACGTCAATGATCTCAGCGGTAAACTTGTGCGCAGTGGCATATTGTGCGTATTCATTCAGCGTGCGGCGGATGTCCTTCTCCAAGCGCTCGAGGCCGCCGGAATATTCTCCTGTCCTCTCTAAAATGACGAAAATTTCAACGGCGGACTTCAATCCGTCCAAAATCTTCTTGGAATCGTCACTCAATCCAACGGAGGATTTGGCGCCGAAAACATGCCGATGGAAATGCTTCGATGAGATGACATTGACGGCACAATAGCCAACAATCGCCAGCGACAGACACAGTAGGAAATGGAGCACTCCCATGCGATTACTGCTGCGAAAATCATCCATTTTTGATCAGTTGAGTTTTCTGCGCACGGCGACTGCACTCATGCACAGCACCGCCACGGAGGATGACACATAGAACACCACGGCGCGCGAATCAATCACTCCGCTGCAGAAATTATCCAGTTGGACGAACGCATTAATCGCCTCCGAAAATGAATCGAAAAGCCTAAAATTCGAAATCTTCGATCCATTCCCCAGCACGTGCCCATTTATGAAAAATGGCACCAAAATGCAAAACGTTGCCATGCTGGCGATCACTTGATTTTCAGTCAGCGAACTGGAAAATATTCCGACGGCAACGAAGAGTAATCCGGAAAGAGCCATGAATGAAATTCCACCGACTATGTTGAACGGCGCAGCGAATGCGGCGTCGTAGAATACGGATCCCACGTGGATTCCGACGGATGCCAGCAGCGGAAGTGTGCACAGCCACAGAGATATCAGCAGCAGATACGTGGCGAAAAACTTCGATAGCACCGCTTCAATGGGGGCAATCGGCGCGGAAAATAGACTCTGAAACGTGCCACTTCTGTACTCCTCGGAAAATGATCGCATCGTTATGAGTGCCGCGGCGGCGCACATGGATAGCCAACAGTAGCGAAAAAACATATGCGCAAATGGAACATCCTGCTCACACACAGTATATTCCCGCAGAAGAAAGGCGAAGATTGCCACCAGTGACAGTGAAAATATCAGCGAAATCACGTGCGTTGACGGCGACACAATCAGCCGATAGGTTTCATATTTAAATAGTGTCCAAATGTTTTTCATGGCTCACAGCTAATGTCACTCTCCCTGCAGCGCCGCGTGGAGTGAAGAAAAATTTCCTCCAGTGAAAGTTCCACGTTTCCAATTTTTTTCAGCAGTAAATTTTCCGAATTTACGATTTTTAGCAGCAGCGGACGATAGGCATCCCGCGGCAAATAAAACTTTACGGCGCATTCTCCGCTGTGCGGCAGCCATTCGAAGGAAATTATCCGCGCGCCGTTGTGTTCCAATGTGTCCCTTACGGCGCATTTGTCGCCGCATATTTTGGCAAAGAAAAAATTTTCATCGCGCACCTCATTTGCCAGCGAATCCATCGTTCCGGCGGCAACGATATTGCCGTGATTTATTATCATAAAGCTGTCGCAGACGGTTTCCAATTCCGATAAAATGTGGCTCGATATTAGAATCGTTCGCGTTCCGCGGTTGGAGTCAATGGTTTTCCTTACGCCGACGATTTGATGCGGATCTAGACCGATGGTCGGCTCGTCCAGAATTACGATGCCGATGTCGCCCAATAGTGCGTCCGCTATGCCAATGCGCTGCCTGTATCCCTTCGACAGCGTCCCTATCATGCGATAGCGCGCCTCGTGGTACAGATCGCACAGGCGCATGACTTTTTCCGCATTCGCGCGAATTTTTCTCGAAGGAACGCCCTTCAATTCGGCGCGAAACCTCAAATATTCCCCGACGCGCAGATGGTCCGGCAGCGGGTTATTTTCCGGCATAAACGAGATCTGTTGCTTGGCGCGCATGACATTTTCCGCGACGGAAATACCGTTGACGGTGACGCTGCCGGATGTGCCGGAAATAAGTCCGGCTAAAATTTTCAAAATTGAACTTTTCCCGGCTCCATTGGGCCCGATTAGCCCGACTACTTCCCCACGCCTAACGGAAAATGACACGCCATTCAGCGCAACATTTCCGCAGTATTTTTTCGTCAGATCGCGTACAATTATCGCGTCATTGGACAGCATAATTCCACAGGCGAGGGTTAAAAAAATGTCGAAGAATTGCAATCCATAAAATGATAGTTGTTCACGTCGCACCGCCAAAATGCCATCGTTCAAATTTTTGTTGATATGTATTGCGGTAGCAGTAGGCTCCTCCGGCAATTGCTATGCTAAAATTTTCGTCTGCCATTGCATCAAAGGCCGATGCGGATGCGATTTGCGCATTTCTAGCGGAGCACGAGATGGTAAACTGGACCGTGGAATATGACGTCGACGGAGATGCCCATTCGCTGTGCGGATATTTTAAAAATAAAGCGCGCGGACAGGATGATTTCTCGAGAATAGTGGAAGCATTCGGGAACATCGGCGCCGTGAAAATTTCACACGTTGAAACTGACGATTGGATGAAAGTCTATAGAAAATCGGCAAAACCGTGGCAGTGCGAAGATTTGTGTTGGGTGCCGACGTTCATGAAGGAGGAATTCAAAGCTCCCGAAAATTCCGTTTGCGTATACGTCGAGCCAGGGATGGCATTCGGATCCGGTGCGCACATTAGCACGCAGCTGTGTGGACGTGCGCTCGTCATGTTCAAAGGCCTCTACGAAAAAACTGGGGATTTGGTGATAAAAAATTGCATCGATGTGGGGTGCGGCTCTGGAATCCTCGGCATTTCCGCACTGAAATTCGGATTTGTGCACGCCACATTCATAGACATCGACGAGGATGCCATAAGGATCACGCAGGAAAATGCCCAGGAAAATGGTATTTTCCCGGACCAGATGGACATTGCCATCGGTGATTTCAAAATCGAATTGTTGGGCAGACAAACGGATTTGCTAATGGCTAACATTTTAGCCGATGCTCTTGTGAAGAATGCCCATTTGCTCGTGAATTCCATAAAATCCGGAGGATTGCTGTGTTTGGGAGGAATTCTCAGGAGTGAAAGCGCGGCCGTTATGGGTGTTTTCGGACGCATTGTTAGGGATAAATGGGAATCTTTTTTGGAAAATTCCATAGACGATGGAGAATGGAGCACATTGGTATATTTTCGCGCATAAATTTTCTTGCGTTTGGGAACAAAATGTGACTATATCACGACCACGATGAAGAAAAAATACGTACGCTCCACTGCACTGGGATGTTTTGCACTGGCACTTTCCGCTCTGCTTTTCCAGGGATGTTCCGAAACATCCGGAACGCTTGGGGGTGCTGCAATTGGGACCGGTGCCGGAGCTGGCATCGGCTATGCGATCGGCGGTCGCGGAGGAGCAGCTATTGGCGGTGTTATAGGCGGTCTTACCGGAGGTGCCATTGGTGGGGATGCCTCCAGCCGCAGTGCGAATTCTCCCGGCGTTCAGCGCAGTATGGTGACGAGGAACAGAAACATTGATGCTCGCAGCTATTCGCCGGATGAGGTGCGTCTGATGGAAATCGAACGCGAATTGGAAAGAGAGAGAGAAAAATTAGAGCAGCAAAAGTTGGAATTGGAAAGAGAGCGACACAATGAAATCGAAAGGCAGAAGCGCGAATTGGAGCAGCAGAGATTCGAGTTGGAGAGACAAAGATTCGAAATTGACCGCAGAAAACATGAATCGAACCAATAGGATTTCGTGGATTGGATAGTCAATTCCGATCGCTGTGCTGGAAGAATCAAATGGAGTCAAGATGGGCGAAACTGTGGATTTGAGCGAGCTGAAGAATCTTTCGCTATCTCCCAAGTGGGAGAGGGTAATCCCCACGGTAGGAAGGAGTGATTCTCGCGAGTGGAATGATGGTCGCCGTGCGCGTCCGATGTCAGGTGGCGAGCGCCGCGGGAGAAAATTCGACGGCAACTTTCCCGGCCGAGATCCCCGGAGCAATGGGCGATCATTCGACCGTCCGCACGGCGCACGCGGCGGGGGACATTCCGCCGATAGATTCTCTCGGAAGCGCGATGGTGAATGGCAGAAGCGGCCAGGATTCTCCGATCGGCGCGGGTTTCGTCCGAGATTTGAGCCGATTGTGGATGTGGAGTTCTACCCCAACGACATGGTGTTTGAGGCGATATGTTCCGCGCTAAAGTCGACGAACAAAACCTATGAACTGTTCACCGCGGCAAGATTATTTCTGGAAAAGCCGGAGCGTTTCGCGATGGTAATCAGGAAAAAAAAGAACGATGGCGCCGATAAAAACTTGTACCTGACGGTGGATGATAATTTTGTATTTGCGACGGAGAGCGAAGCAAGTGCACATGTTTTGAGCAGCCACAGGGAGAAATATTTCACCGTGGAGGAGCGCGATGTCACTCCGCCCACTGGAAATTTCACATGTTTGCACAGGTGTGGCATAACGGGCAAGATTCTGTGTCCGCCCAACTATCACAGATACCACGAGATCCTGATGGACCACTGCGACACATTTCTTCCGCGTGTGCCATTCGAAAGGTTCAAGGAGAAGATCGAAAAAATCACCGATCCGCAGGAAATAGAAAACTGGCGTGCGGCGTCGGCAAAGGCCGCCGTTCTAACTCCGAAGGATTGCGGTGCAGCGGGCGGCGCGATTGAACTGAAATCTCCCATGGAGGTGCGCAAATATTTCGCTGAAAATCTCAAGGACAAGACGATTACGCACTACGACTCCGTGCGCCTGACGGGAGAGACGTTCAGCGCCATGCCGCACAGTCCACTGAGCAAATCGATTTTTATGGCGATCGAGCACGAGAAGACTTTTCCGCTGAATTTTGCCAATAATTTGCGCGGGCGGTTGCGCCGTTCCGGTTTCACAATTTACAAAATCGGAGGAAAATCCGGCATCAGCTACATTTCAGGCATTCGTCGCAAATTCAGGGCTCCCGGCGATGTCTTTGCCGATGACATCCAGCGGATAATTTCGCGCATAGATGCCAATCCCGGGATTTCTGTGGTTTCCCTCTGTTCCCAATGCGCGCCATCTTCCGCCGGTGAAGATTTTGCCGCTTCCGATAAAAATCCCGGCGCAGACGATGCGGTGTTCGATGACTTGGACAGCGCCGCTGAAGCGACCGGGAAGGAACTGCCGCACAATTACGAGCTGCTAAAAAATTTGCACTGGTTGATTTGCGAAGGATACGTGGCGGAATTCGAAAACGGCACGCTCATTTCCACGAGCATAATGCAGCCGCAGAAATCCGCTGCGGAGCGTGAAGACGCGAAAATGCACAGGTCGTGTACCGATGACACCGCCGCCGGCGAAGATGTGGATGATGATGCACCTTTCCTGCGCGAAAATCACACAGGGAGTGACTCTCCCACGCCGTCGTATTCCGCGGAGGAGGAGGGAACGACACCGATTTCAGCGGTTGCCGCAGAAGACCAGTCAATGGACGTCGCGTCTGAAAGTTCATAGTTTTCCGACGATTTTATCTTTAGTTTTC
>JAITRI010000070.1 GCA_031288455.1 Puniceicoccales bacterium | reverse complement strand
GCGTGAACATTCCACCCACGCCGGACCCGACAATGACTCCAAATCGCGTGCGATCCACGGACGCAAAGTCGAGATTTGCATCGCCAATGGCAAACCGCGCAGCCGCGAGCGCGAACAGTGAATATGGATCATTGCGCTTGGCAATTTTACTGCTGACAAAATCCAGCGGATTAAAATTTTTTATTTCACCGGCAACGCGACATGGGTATCCGGTTGCGTCGAAGGAGGCCACATTGGAAATGCCACTGCGTCCGGCTATTAGATTATTCCAGGTCTCATCGGTGCCAATGCCGAGCGGCGTAATGAGACCGATTCCGGTGACAACAACTCGATTCCCAAATGCACTAATTTCTCGTACAGTCGCCATTATTTTTCATCGCGGCCGATGGACTATTCGCCGTTGATTTTACCGTTTATAAAATCTATCACATCCTTCACGGTGCGCATTTTTTCGGCTTCCGACTCGGGGATTTCTCCCTTTATCTCGTCCTTAAATTCCTCTTCGAACGCCATCACCAATTCAACAGTATCCAAGGAATCAGCTCCCAAGTCATCGAGAAATGATGCCCCGGGCGTTACCTGATCTTCGTTTACATCCAGCTGATCGACTATAATCTTCCTAACTCTTGCCTCTACGTTGTTGTTTGCCATAAGTAAAAATTCCTAATTCCTCCCGCATCAAAACAATAGACCCCCATCACGCAAGTCTTTTTTACATCACCATTCCACCGTCAATGTTTATGACGTGACCGGTTATGTATCCGGCCTCGTCGGAACACAGAAACTTCACGGCAGCGGCAACATCATCCGCTGTCCCAAGTGTCCGCATTGGTATGTTTCTCAGCAGATCCGCGACTATGCTTTCCCCAAGATTGCTCGTCATGTCCGTCTGAATAAATCCTGGAGCAACGGCATTTACCGTTATTCCCCTCGACGCCGTCTCCCTGGCGATGGATTTCGTAAACCCGATCACGCCCGCCTTTGCCGCCGCGTAATTGGATTGCCCGAAATTTCCAGTTATCCCGACAACTGATGATACGTTTACTATTCTGCCCCACCGCCTCTTGACCATCCTGTACAATAAATTCTTCGTCCAGTGGAAGCAGCTGCTTAGATTTGTGCTCAGGACGCTGTCCCATTCATCATCTGACATTCTCATCAGCAGGTTATCGCGCGCAATGCCGGCGTTGTTTATGAGAATGTCAACCGCTGCATGCTTCGATAGGATCGCCCTGCAGGCATTCGCAACGGCATCCGCCGATGACACGTCCACGGCCATGTGCTCCGCCGAAAATCCACGGTCGCGAATTTCATCGGCAACGGCAGCGCAATTTGCCTCCGATTTGCTCACGCAGATTACGGCCACATTTGGCGCCGCAAGGATATTGGCAATTGCCCTGCCTATGCCGCGACCGGCACCGGTCACCAGGCAAACTTTGCCGGACGATTCCCCTTCAACCATTCCGCATAGTGAATGTGCCGCGAATTTGATTAGTCAACTAAATCTTTGCGAGAAATGCGATTTTATTTTCGCGAATGCTGCGGCGGCGATTATCCGAATTGTGTTGCAAAACGGAATTTCGTTGCGCACAATCGTAGCCGCGTTGTGTTGCTGGCATTTGTCGATGACAATGAGTGGAAAGTGGAAAATTTTTTTAGTGGCAGCGGCCGTGGCGCTGGCGATAATATTTCGTCTGCGCACCGGATCACCGCGCGCATGGTTGCCATACAGCGGCGCACTGACTAGGGTAACATTTTCCACAAACGGAAGAATTTCTCCCCAATGGATATCGGAGGAATTGCACATCAGGGGAGGTGTGAATTTGCTCAGCGTCGACATAGAATCCATGCGCATGCACCTGGAAAAGTTCCAGCAGATACGGAGAGTTGCCATTGAAAAGCGCTATCCGTGCGAATTGTCAATAAAACTTGAGGAGAGACTGCCAATTTTGAAGATCGCGGCCAATGTCGGCGGAGAAAAGAAATTGCTGCTTGTGGACGGCATCGACGGTGAGATATTTTCTCCCATCTGCTACTCGCGCGAAGACGTCTCCCGCATTCCATTCGCGATATTTCCGATTGCGGAATCCGCCGACAAATCTAAATTCACGCCGCTGCGAGGTGTGGACATTGTGCGAGATTTCATCGTCACGCTGCGGAGCGATTTCCCTGACATTTTCAGCGGCGTGAGGTTCATCGACCTGGAAAATTACGACAGCCGCCCGGGCGCCCTCTGGTCAACAATAAAATTTCACATGAAAAATGGCATAGTCGTCGTCTTTGGCACGCAAAATTTCACGCTGCAGCTGCTGCGGTTGGATTATCTGCTGCAGGAAAAATGTGCCGCAAATTTGCACAGGGTGAAGGAAATCAATCTCTCCTCTTCGGCGAACGCAGTCGTCGAATATAAATGATCGCACGCTCCAGGCAAAATGGTGCAGTCTCCACCGGCGCCAATATTTTTAACATTTCGATGCCTTTGTCTTTAGTTTTTCTGGTTTTTCGAAGATTTCCGCCACCGCCGCGCGGAGCGGTCCGCATCCGCTTTGCGGATGCGGCGGGTGCAGGGGCTATGCCCCTGCCAGCCGGAGGCATAAACGCAAGTGCCCGGCGCCGTATTTTTAGGGAAAAATTAGCGGCGGCCGTGTTTTTTCGTTTCCCGAAGATTTTCGCCATCGCCGTGCGGAGCGGTCCGCATCCGCTTTGCGGATGCGGTGGGTGCAGGGGCTGTGCTCCTGCCAGCCGGAGGCATAAACGCAAAAATCCCGGCTAGCCATTGGCGGACAGCCACTCATTTTCCAATTGTGTCAATTTTTTGCAGATGTCGGCGTACAATTTGCAGGCGTCTGCGTCACATGAGTTCGACATTTTTTTCTCCAAGTTCGCCTTTTCTTTTTCCATTTCCGCAATCATTTTTTCCAACGCCAGCAGTTGTCTGGTTCTGCTTTTGTTTTCGTTTTTCGCTGCGGATGGAGCTTTTGCACCCTTTGCGCCGGCTGCTGCGGATGTCTGTTCCGCGCCACCGGATAGCAGTAGCGCGCGATAGTCCTCCAGTGTGCCGTCGAACGGTGTGCATTTTCCGCCGCTGACGATGAAAAATTTGTCGCAGGTTTTTGACAGCGCAAAAAAATCATGCGTTATCAAAACCACGGCCCCTTCATAGGCGTTTATCGCAGCAACCAATGCCTCGCGCGCATCGATATCCAGGTGATTCGTGGGCTCGTCGAAAATCATCGCATGCGGCTCAAAAATGGAATTTATCGCCAGCAAAACGCGCGCCTTTTCTCCGCCCGAGAGGTTCTTAGTCTGCGTTCCGCTGCGCGCCTGCGTTATTCCGAATCTCGCCAGATGCGCACGCACCTGCGTTTCGGAAAATGACCGCGCAATCTTTCCGATGGTTTCCGTTGGCGTACTTTCCATGTTCAACTCATCCGCCTGCTGCTGCGAAAAATATGAAATTTTCAGATTTTTCGCGGCTGTGACTTTTCCGGAAATCGGAGCCAATCTCCCGGATAATACTTTCGCCAATGTGGATTTTCCATTGCCGTTTGCACCGAGCAGAGCAATTTTTTCACCGAAAGTCACGCAGAGGTTGACGCTCTTGAGAACAATTTTCTCGCCGTATCCGGCTGTGACATTCTCGAGCGTGATTAATTTTTTATCCACCCGCGGCCGCGGCTGCGAAAATGATATTTTCATTCCGCTTGGCACGCTCGGCATTTTCGGAATTTCCATTTTTTCTATGGCCTTTATTCTGCTCTGCGCCTGCTTCGCCTTCGTCGCCTTAGCACCAAATCTGTCCACGAAACTCTGCATGTGTTCGCGCTTCTTCTGCAGATTTTCGATGTTCTTCACCAGTGCAGTTTCCTGCCTGTCGCGCGTCGCCACATGGGTGTCGTAATTGCCGCGGAACAGCAGCAGATGCCTATCGCTGATGCTCACGATGTAGTTGCAAATTTTGTTGAGGAACTGCTTCTCGTGGGAAATCATGAGGAGCATCTTGTCCGTTTTGCGCAGAAAATTCTCCAGCCACATTGCCGTTTCCAGATCCAGATGATTCGTCGGCTCGTCCAACAGGAGGCAGTCGGACGGCGCAAATAGTGTCGCTGCGAGCGATGCCCGCACCTGCCATCCTCCGGAAAATTCGCGCAGCTTTTTGCCCATGTCCACATTCCCAAATCCGAGACCGATCAATATGTTCGCCGCGCGCGCTTCCGCCGAATACCCATCGATCATCGCGTACCTGTCGCAGGCGTGTGACACATCCTCCGCCGATGCATTTTCCGCGCCATCGATGATCCGACGCAACTGCACAAATTCAGCATCCGCGCGCACGATAAATTCTATCAGCGGCAACTCGAAATCGTCGATTTCCTGCTTTACGCGGACGAGTTTCGCTCCTGGTTTTATGAAAATTTCCCCGCCGTCTATCTTCTCCTCGCCAAAAATTATGCGGAACAGCGTCGTTTTGCCACATCCATTGGGGCCGATTAATCCGATTTTCCCACCGGATGGAAGGTGCAGCGTGGCATCTTCGAATAATAGGCGCGCGCCGACGCGGTATGTCAAATTTTCAATGTCTATCATGCTGTTGCGTGCAAATGCATCTGTGTGACTCCTGTGCCATTGCAATGAAATTGCAGTAAAAAATGTTTTCCTGTAAATTTTTGTGGCATTAATCCTATTGATTATTTTAACCATCTGTGTTGTTTTGTCGATCCAAAATTATATGTGTGTAACGTCGGGGCGAAAACTGTGTTCAAGAGCATTTACTCTGCTTGAGGTGCTGCTGTCGATATTGATAGTGGTTGCGGCTGTATTTTTCGGAAAAAGGCTTGTTGGCACGATGTCGGAAAATGCTAAATCCATCGAAGAGACAAAAATTATCGACAGCGGGATGCATGCGCTGATGACTCTCATGAGAGCAGATTTGGGATCGATTGTCATGGCACGCGGACAGCAGCCAGTTTTCGAAATCCACGAAAACGACAGGCGGAAGGGAATTGAAATTTTCTTCCTGACGACCAATGACGATGAACACGTCACCACCGCCGTGAAATATGACATCGCCGAGCCGGAATTTGGACACATTGAGGTGACACGCACCGCCCTGAATAAGGAGATGACCATAGCCCTGCAGAGCGCAATGGGCTCGCATTCATCATTCGGAAAATTTTTCGAAAACGCCGCTCCATCCGTGAAACGAACGCACACATTCGGCCTGCTGCTATCGGACTTCAAGATTCGCGCCGGTGTGAAAAAATACGACGGTAGCATCGTGTCCACGTATCCAAATTCCAAAGTCGCCTATGTTGGCGGGAATTTGATCTGCGAAAGGGCAACGCGAAAATCGACCATTCCCTGCGATTTGCTGTTTTTTGACGTGACCGTAAGGTCGTTCGCGAAGAGCGATGCCGCTAAATTCGATCACATTAAAGCGAAGGATCTCGCCAAGGCGAGAGAATTCCTGTTCCAGCGCTCGCGCAGATCATTCGCAAGAATAACCATCAATTCATCGAGTTTTTCCTAGAATTTCTCCGCTGGGTCACCACAATTTCAAACTTTCCACCGCCCATGTTTTTTGCCACGGGTGACTGGACACCACAGTTCGCGGAGCGGTCCGCATCCGCAAAGCGGATGCGGCGGGAGCAGGGGCTATGCCCCTGCCCGCCGGAGGCGCAAACAAAACTGCAAATTTATTGGAACTGGGCCTTGTGCATTTCCTTCTTTTCCATGCCACCCCATGCCACCCCATGCCACCGTCAGGCAGACTAAGCAGTCGCATCGCCGATGATTGCATGCCACGGCGAAATCCCCAGCGACTACAGCAAATGGTGCGAAATCGCCAGGCCCACCGTTACCAGCGAAACGATTGTCACCAGCTTTATGAGGATATTTAGGCTCGGACCCGCCGTGTCCTTGAATGGATCACCGACGGTATCTCCGATGACGGCAGCCTTGTGGGATTCGGAGTGCTTCCCTCCGAGAACGCCGCCTTCGATGTATTTTTTCGCATTATCCCACGCGCCACCGGAATTTGACATGAACAGCGCAAGTACGAATCCGGTGGACAGCAACCCGCTCAGCAGGCCTAAAATCCCAGGGACTCCGAAAATTAAAGACACCGCAATTGGAGAGGCAACGGCAATGGCAGACGGAATGATCATCTCCCGCTGCGCCGCTGCCGTCGCGATCGCTATGCAGCGCCCATAATCCGGACTGCTTTCTCCGGTCATGATGCCATCAATTTCTCGGAACTGCCGGCGCACTTCAGACACCATTTTCCCGGCGGCGCGACCGACTGCCATCGTTGTCATGCCGCAGAAGACGAATGTCAGCATCGCGCCGATGAACATGCCGCCCATGACCTTCGGATTCAACATGTGCACATCATAGGCGTGCAGAATATCGCCCAGTTTTGCGGATACCAAGTCGATCCGTTCGGCTCCAATCGCTATGAAAGTTTTTCCGGTTTCGATCATGTGAACTTTTATTCCCTCGACGTAGGACGCAATTAAAGCCAATGCCGTCAGTGCCGCCGATCCAATGGCAAACCCTTTGCCAGTGGCGGCGGTGGTATTCCCGAGCGCATCCAATGCATCGGTCCGCGTTCTGATTTCGGGAGGAAGCCCGCTCATTTCGGCATTTCCTCCTGCATTGTCCGCTATGGGACCATAGGCGTCCGTCGCCAGCGTTATGGCTAGCGTTGAAAGCATCCCAACGGCCGCTATCCCAACGCCGTAGAGACCAAGGGATATGCTCTCTCCGTTGAACCCGGAGGCGAGATAAAATGCCAGTATCGTCCCGGCGACGACAAGCAGGACGGGGATCGCGGTCGACAGCATGCCAATTCCAACGCCGGCGATCACAACAGTGGCAGGCCCCGTCGATGTGCTCTGCGCGATTGTTTGCGTGGGGCCATAGGCATCCGATGTGAAATATTCGGTCGCCCTACCGACGTGTATGCCAGTCAAAAGGCCGACCATCACCGCACCCCACAGTCCAATCGCATTCGGGATGCCGAGAAATTTCAACACCGCCAGAGATCCGACGCAAATCATAATGGAACTCACGCGCACGCCGCGCGACAGCGATTTCAGCAGCCCGAGACTATCGGCTCCGGGACTGGTCCTCACGAAAAACATTCCCACGATCGATGAAAGTATCCCGACGGCACATATCAGCGCAGGGGCCAACACCGCCATCAGCTGTATTTTCGGGCCGCTCTGCGCAAAGGCAACGGATCCCAGTGCCGCCGCCGCCAATACCGATCCGTAGTAGGACTCGTAGAGGTCGGCTCCCATGCCGGCAACATCGCCCACATTGTCGCCCACATTGTCGGCTATGGTGGCTGGATTGCGAGGATCATCCTCCGGGATGCCCGCCTCAATTTTTCCGACCAAATCCGCACCCACATCGGCGGCTTTTGTAAAAATTCCTCCGCCAACGCGCGCGAATAGAGCCTGCAGAGAAGCGCCCATGGCAAATGTCAGCATTGTATTTGTGATCCAAATCAATCGCTGCGGGCCCTCCCCAACTCCAGAAAATTTGCGCAGCAGCATGAACCATATGGAGTAGTCCACCAGCGCCAATCCGACGACGACTAATCCCACCACCGCTCCGCTGCGGAATGCGACTCTCAGGCCAGCATCCAGCGATTTCGATGCCGCATAGGCCGTCCTCGACGATGCCGCGGTAGCAGTTTTCATGCCGCAAAATCCCGATAGCCCTGAAAATATCCCGGCACTGAGAAATGCAAACGGCACCCATTTGTTCTGCATGGAAAATCCAAAGGAAAAGCAGGCGAGCAGCGCCGCCATCGCAACGAATACTGCGGCAACCACCTTGTACTGCTGCTTTAGATACACCATCGCGCCATCCGCCACGCGCGTGGCAATCTCAATCATTTTGTCCGATCCGCGATTCTCCCTTTTCATGGAGATGAAAAAATATCGCGCAAATAAAAATGCCACCACTGCCGCAAGCGGTATAATGTAAAATACGTCAATCATGTAATTCAATTGGCAACTTCTCCCATTGCCAACTGTCCCGTGATTTAAAGATTGGCGCGCAGGCTTCAAGCAATAAAAATATAATTTTTGCAATTTTCCAAAAAAAACTTTTGCCGCATTTGGAAATTTTCAGTTTAGATCATATGGACCATAAAATGTCTTGCGATTTGACAAATTTTGAATAGCGCGCCAACGTGACATCCGTCAGATCTCGCCAAATGCGCGCCTGTTGAAAAATCCAACGCTGCGGGAATTTACTATGCCATCTATTTTTTTTTGAATTCTGAGCAGCTGTGACACGGTCCTATTGCCGAGAATTTCGCAGAGTCTTTCCATGAAATCATCCGGTAAAAAATTTGCTGTTTCAAACAGAAATAGCAGAACATTTTCGCGGTGGATCATATAAGTTTTTCGTTTTTCTGCTCCTTTCGGAGCTCGTCCATTGAATAGATGTCCGAGAATTTTTTGATTGTCGAATGCATCGCGCACATACTGATCAGTTTTGCCGATTATTACAGCCATTTCCTTCGGCGAAAACCACTGCTTCGCAGCCGGCAGCAGAAATGAAAAATGTTCATAGGATTTTGTCTCGCGAATATTATCTTTCGGATCTATTTTTTCCATAGCATTCATTAGATTTTGATCTGATGTGCGAAAACAAAACAAATTCTTTGGAAGGCAATGTGTATGCAAAAATCACCAAAAATAGCCTAAGACGGCATCTTCATAAAAAAATTTACGATAAAGTCAAGGGCTTTACGCAAAAATCTTTGCTTTTTCCAAAAAAATTTTACTCAATAAAAATTGAGTCTTTTCCTTGAAAAATCTTTTAAAAAAAATGTCATGCCTGTGATTCAAAACTAGTATGATTTCATTTCTGCAGAATATTCTCCAAAAACACCACAAGTGGCTGCTCAGCATCCTACTGCTTGTGATAGTCATTGCATTTGTCTTCACCATAGGTGCGTCACCGGGGATAGGAAAGTCGAACGTCAAACACATTTATTTCTACGGCTACGACTTGGCGAATGCCTCCGATGTGAATGAGCTGGTGACAAATGCCGTATGCACGGAATTTTTAAGCGGCAGAGACTACGACTACGCCGCCAAACATCTGGATTTTCTTGTGATGAGGCGCGTCATTGCGCTCGGGTTGGCCAACGAGTTCAAAATTCCCGATCCATCTCCGGAAAATCTAAAGGCGCACATAAAAAAGCTTCCGATTTTCATCGACGAGAGCGGGAAATTTTCTCCGAGTCTGTACGAATCGGCGCTGAAAAAGATGGAAGAGAACAGCGTCGAACAGGAGAAATTGAAAAAAATACTGTGCGAAAACTACAGAATAGGGGAAGTTGAAACGGCGCTCGCCGGACCGGGAGTGGCATTTGACTCGCAGGTAATGGATCGCCTATCCAATCTATATGCGGAGTACGACTTCATCGCAACCATTGTGTCGGACGATGACATAAGGGTCGACGAAGACATCGTTGCAGCGAGCATCGAAAATTTTTACGGGGAGCACATGGACAAATATGTGCAGCCGCCGATGTATTCCGTTTCCGCCGTTAGATTTCCGAGCTGCGCCTTCGAAAAGGATGTGAAGTCTCCGGAGGAGAGCGAACTGCTGTCATTTTTCGAAGAAAACCGCCAGTCGTTCCCGTCCGACGTGGAGTTTGACGCCGCGAGTGGGGATGTGCGAGCGAAATACACAGCAGCGGAAGCCATGAAACTGGCATGTTCCGCAGCGGAGAATTTTGCGGAGAGTCTATGCGAAAAGGATACCGCTCCCGGTGGAGCGGATTTGGAGGAAATTTTGAAAAAATTTGGCCTGCGCGCCGAGAAAATTCCTCCGTTTTCCCATGAAAATCCCCCACAAGTTGACGGAATTGATGCGCAGCTTCTCCTGAGCATGTGCCGCATGGACGGGACCAGGTGCTACAGCGATCCCTGCCAAACGGCTGATGGCGCCGTCGTCCTGCTGCTCGACGGTAAAGAGGAGGAGCGGCAATTGCCACTGGATGAGGTCAGAGTGACAGTCCGTGAGGATGTCATCCGCGCCAAGAAGATGGCCGCATTTGCCGATAAAATCGAGCGCATTCGCAGAGAAATTCTCGTCGGATTGTCTGCTGGGGAGGATATCGTTCAAATTCTCCACAAAAATTCGCTGTCCCATGAATCTTTCCGCGGCATCTCCATAGGGAATGCGGACGAAAAGGGAATCGATCTGGAGTGCAAATACGCGATCGCATCCTTCGGAAAGAATGACAAAGTGCGACTTATTTCCTGCGACAAAAACAGAGTGAAAATGCTGATTATCACCGGGCGAAATGAGCAGCGGAACGATTTCGCGACCCATAGGATTCGGGAGATGGAACTGGCCATAAAGATTTTACAGCGGCAGAATTTTCTATTCGATTTTTTCAACTCGCAGGCGGAAAAATTCTCGCGGCAGCGTAAGTTTTTGTAAAAATTTTGCGATTTATGAAAAAAAGTCTTGATACTTTTCATGGAAGAGTACAATAGTTCACTTGCCTTAGGGCGATTTAAATGACAACAAGGAGGACCTATGTGTGCGTGCGGTAAGGGCGGATGCGGTGGCAAGAAAAAATAAAAAAATAATTGCAAACCGTTTCCAGCGAGTGAGTTTCTAGCCGTCCAAGCGACGGCTTTTTTTGTGAAAAATTTTTCCATCCACCAATAAATAAGTATTGACTAGTGTCGCCCATTGTTCATCATTTATCGCAGATGAATTGCCGAAGGGATTACTGCCATGCCAATAGATACATTTACTAGTATTTTACACGAATTTGCCAACAGGATAAACTTGGTAGGTTTACAGATTGACTCGTCCGGCTACTGCTGTCTTGACGTTGACCACGGGACACTGATCCACATCAAGCACGAGAATAAGCGCGATTCGATGATATTCATTGCCGAAATCGGGAAAATTCCAGAGATAAATTTCGGCGCAATAATGCGTTACATGCTCCGCATGAATGACAATGCGGAAGAAAGCAAGGGCATGACTCTCGCCTATAATGCCGAAAGTGCCCATGCGACGATCGGGTATCAGTATCCGCTGCGCTTCATTAACATAGACAAATTCGAGGAGTTTTTCAAAATATTCCTCGATGAGGTGGATCGCTGGAAGAAAAAAATCGAACTCTACACGCAGGGGACATTGCCAGAAGGTGAAGAGGAAATGGCGAATGTACCCGGTGCGGAAGTAGCACAGGACTTCTCCGCTGGTTCTCCAGAGTTTATGATTGGAGCATAGCGCATGCCAATGGCTCCGTTTTTCTGCCGTGAACCGTGAAATCACTGCGCTTTACCTACGCGGAGTTCGGAGTTCCGGCCGATGTGCTGCGTCTTGAGAAGGTCACCATCGATCGTGGTCCAGCTGCGGATGAGGTTTTGCTGGAATTAATTGCGTCACCGGTGCACCCGTCCGACATGGGAATGATATGCGGCAAATATGGCCGATTGCCGCAACTGCCCGCCGTCGGAGGAAGAGAAGGAATCGGTAGAATAATAGATACCGGCAGCAATTGCAAAGATTTGCTTGGGAAAATCGCCCGATATCCCTGCGGCGCATGGCAGAGTTTGGCGCTTACTGGGGCCGACGGACTGTATTTTGTTCCAGACAGCATCGACGTTTACCAGGCGGCCATGGCATTCATAAATCCGCTGACCGCATGGATGATTCTGCACGCGATCCGCGACCTGAAGGCGGGAGATTGGGTCATGCAGAACGCGTCCAATTCCGCAGTCGGTACTGCGCTGATCCAGATTGCAAACGCGATGGGCGTCAGAACGATAAATCTCGTGCGCAGCGGAGATGTTCGCCGGCAGAAACTGATGTCCCGCGGCGCCACTCTTGTTTTTGACGATGAAACGTTCGATCCAAAGTCGCTCGCTGCGCACACCGGCGGAAAATTGCCGATTCTCGGGCTGAATTCCGTGGGTGGCAACAGTGCCATGAACATCGTAAGATGCATGGCGGAAGGTGGAGAAGTGGTGACAATAGGCGGGATGGTCAGCGACAAAGTGCGTTTCCCCACGCGTGAGATGATATTTAGCGGCGTGCTGCTGCGCGGTTTCTGGCTTGATAAATGGACACAGTCGCAGTCCCACGAAAAAATGCAGAGCATGTACGACATAATTTTCGACCTCATCGGATCCGGAACTATTTCCATTCCCATCGGCGGCATCGTTTCCCTATCCGACGGTCCGGCGGCTCTCCTCGCTGCGCTCGGCGGCGAAAAAGAAGGGAAAATTCTGCTGGTGCCATAGCCGCAGTGCAGTGTGATACCCTGGCACCTCCGCCATCTTGCGCGAAGCGGTCCGCATCCGCGAAGCGGATGCGGCGGGTGCAGGGGCTGTGCCCCTGCCCGCCGGAGGCGTACAAACAAGTTCGCGGCGCCGTATTTTTAGTGTGAAGTGCCCGGCGCCTGTGTTTTTTAGTTCCCCGGTGTCTTTGTCTTTTGATCTCCGACGACTTTATCTTTA
>JAITRI010000047.1 GCA_031288455.1 Puniceicoccales bacterium | reverse complement strand
GCACAAGAACCATTGCCACCGCGAAAATAAATACTATTGCGTCAATCGTCATTCCATGCTCCAGCAGCTGTGGCACATTTCTCGTAGCAGAATTCGCCATAGTCCTTCAGTTCGCCGCTAAACTCAGAGCAAATGGACAAAATGTCGAAATCAGCGGCGGTGATGCAGTAGTTTGCATCCGGAAAGCTTTCGCATTCGGCTGGACGTGTGCGCCTACTGTTGAGCAGCAGCGTTCCTACGCGCGATTGCAGCTCACTCCTGTGCACACGTGTGACGGCATCACAATCCGCCGATTTTGCGATGAAAACATCTCCACGCCATGGCACACAAACGGTATTCGCGTCCCGGTTCAGCCGCAGACACATGTCCAAGCTGCAGTACTGCAGAAGAATCAGAGCTTTTGGTGAAAAAATTTTCCAAACTTTTGCGGAAATCAATGCCGACTTCAGGCCCATGGAGGATCCTGGACCGCTGCAGCATATCATTCCATCGGCATCGGCAAAGTTGAATTCCCCGCGTGCCATTAGGTTTTCCACCAGCGGACTCAGCAGGTCCACCGCATGCCCGACCGCGGATTCCGCTGCAATTGCGCGACCTTTTTCCACCACTGCCACCTGCATCAGCGGAGTCGCGGAATCCATCAGCAAATATCTACCGACAGCCACCGCGCATAACTAATGCTCAAAATTTTATTTTTGCAAGAAAAGTTTTTGCGACGGACGCATCATCTGTATGTGAGGACCAGTCCGTGTATCAATTTCGACCATCCGTTCACTATTACGAACAGCATCAGTTTGAACGGCAGTGATATCGTCATCGGCGACACCATCATCATTCCGAGGGCCAGCAGAATATTTGAAACTATCAGGTCGATGGCGATGAATGGCAGGTACAGCAAAAATCCTATCTGGAACGCTTCCGTCAGTTCCGTAACGGTGAACGCCGGAATTAGCACGAAGAGATCATCCTCCTGGAGCGCCTCAGCATCCGCCTTTGGCCACAACTTATGCGCCGTTTTCAGGAAAAACATCTTACTTTTGTGGTCCGTGTGTTTCTTTAGAAACTCCTGCAGTGGCTTCTGCATAACGGAAACGGACGCCTTAATCTGTTCCAGCGAATCGAATTCAAATTTTGTGTTCTGCGATATCGTTCCGATCTCCTTAACGACTGGAAACATTACGTACATGCTCAGCATTATCGCCAGTCCATTTAGCACCATGTTCGGCGGGACCTGTTGCACTCCGAGCGCATTCCTGACCAAGTTCATGACGACCACCATCTTCACAAACGACGAAACCAGCAGTATCAGAAACGGCGCCAGCGAAAGCGCGATCAGCAGAACCACGATCGTTATCGGGTTCATCGCCACTCCAGGAATATTATCCATGCTGATTGATCTCCATAATTTGCACTCCTATGCTGTTCTCAACGCTGACCAATTTTCCGTAGCCAATCAAATGCCCATTCGCCCGGATCTCCACCGTTGAATTCGCAGGATTCTGGCAAATAAACGTGTATCCCGGATGAATGGAGCGCAATTCTCCCACGGTGACGGATTTCCTCGCCGTTTCAAATGTCAGCGTCACACCAAGAGCATCCACCGCCTGCGGACCAATCGGTTTCGCCGCCTGTCCAGCGGGAGGAACAACCGGCTTTGGAATCTCTGCCCCCGTCGGATGCGCCTCCGGCGGGTTCTGCTGCGCCGCAGAAGGCTGCGGCGGCTGAGATTTCGGGGCCGCCGGGGCCTGCTGCTGTGGAGACACCGCTGGCACTGGAGCTTTTTCCGCCACGCTCGCCTGCTGCTGTGGAGGCACCGCCCCAGCTGGCACTGGGGCCTTTTTCTCCGCAGCCGGAGCGTTCGCCTTTGTGGCGGAACTTTGCGCCTGATTTTCTCCACTCGGTTCGCGCTCCTGCGCCGCTGATGCCTCTTCACTGGCATCGTCCTCGTCCGCGACCTTCACTCTGTCCGTCAAATCATCACTCGCCTTTCGCCCCGCCTCTTCTTTTTCCTGCGCCTTTGTCGCTTCTCCGGCGGCCTTTGCCGCCGTCTGCGCCTTTGCCGCTCCCGCCGCCGGTGTCGCTGCATCCGCAGCGGACTTCTGAGATTCCGTCGGCAAAGGTTCCGCCTTTGTGGATTTTCCGCGCTCAACTTTCGGATTTTCCGGTGCTTTGGCGGAGGACTCTTTGGCGTTCGTGGCGCCAGAATCCTTGCCGGCAGCATTGCCCGCAGCTGCAACTTTTCCGGTTTCAGCGTCCGGCGTGTGTTTTTTCTCCTTGCCACCCTTCTGTGATTCAGGCGGCTCAGCTGTGCTCTCCGACTTTATATTTTTTCTGCGCTTTGCAGCGTCGGCAACTGGGCCTTTCGGAGCATCGGATTTTTCGTCGTCATCCCCATCCCGTTCGTCGTCGCCGTCACCGTCCTCTATCCTTTCATCATCTTCCTCCGGAGAATCATCTTCATCGTCCTCTTCGTTCTCGCTCTCGTCGTCGTCTTCTTCTTCGTCATCCGAGGAGGAATCTTCCCCGTCGTCTTCCGAACCATCTTCATCCTCTTCGGACAAAAAATCGGATTCTTCCTCCGATGAGGAATCCTCTTCGTCGCTGTCCTCCTCCTCATTCTCCTGATCTTCGTCGTTTAGGTCTTCCCCATCGACGGTATCATCATCGCCAACATTTCCACTGTTTTCGTCATCCGACATTTCAATCCCTCATTTTAAGTTTCCGCACTCAAGGACCAGATTACAGCCGCTGAGTTTCCCGATTAATTTCATATCTTCCAGACCTTTTATTTCGTACCTCCCAGATTTTACGCTGGAGTCGTCGTCGAGGAAAATGATGTCATATTCCTCAAGATTCTGAAAAGTCTGCGGACTCAAATTCGTGCGCCCCACTTCCAGATACCATTCCAGCGGCAAATTTGGATCGATGTCATTGGTCGAGGCTTCAATTTTTTCAAATTTTGAATTGAGAATTTTTAGCAAATCGCGACCAAGACGCACGTTAAACGTCACGGCATCGGTATCATTTCTGAGTATGTTCACGCCGACCTCCCTATCAAACGCGCTCTTCTGGTCCACACTAAAAAATGCTCCCTGCATCTGTATGCCAATGCCAACTTTTGCGGAAAATGCCGCTATTTCCTGTTCCAGCAGACAATTTAGCAGCATCGCCTTCAGCTCATCGTCGAACAGCATCAGGTCTATGCCGGCGAATTTTTCATTAATTTTCCCGAGATCCGAAAAAGCACACAGTAAAATTTCAGCGTCAATGGCGGCAATTTTCACCTTCAGTAAAATTTTGGCGTCGAGTCCAATGTTCTTTGGCTTTAGAAAAATGGAATACCTATTTGGGCCGCTTTCGAATGTCAGACGTCGTTCGCTGCCGACAAAAAGATTATCAAACGCAACGTCGATCGGATCCATTGCATCCAACTTCACTTCATCTTGCATATCTGCAGCCAAGACCATGGAAAGATGGTGACAACTTGCGTGCGAAATGCAAGTTTTTAATGGCGTGTTGCGCAATTGTTAAAAAATTACGGCGACACAAATAACTGTTTGCCAAATTGCAATTTCTGCGATAATCACTGGACAGTGATGAGATTGCAAAAATTTCTCGCCATGCAGACGGTGAATTCACGCAGAAAAGCGGAGGATTTGATCGCCTCTGGAGCTGTCGCAATAAATGGTCAAGTGGCGCATTTGGGCATGTGCGTTAACCCGATGGCGGACTCCGTTTCCGTAAACGGAGCCACAATCTCCAACGCGCCCGCGATGCGCAGAAATCATCCGCTGGTATTGCTCATGAATAAGCCGCGCGGCTACGTCTGCAGCCATGCGGACAAGTACAACGCCGAGACAATTTTTTCGCTCATCCCAAAGGAATTTTGCGGAAAAAAGCTGATGTTCTGCGGCAGATTGGATAAGGAAACGGAAGGAATGGTGATAATCACAGACGATGGAGATTTCGCTCAGCGGATTACACACCCATCGTGTGGGGTAAAAAAACACTACCAGGTGGCGCTTTCGTCTCCTCTGCCGGACAAAGTCGCCCGTCACCTGCTGAGGGGAATCGATTCCGACGGCGAATTTTTGAAATTCGATAGGATAGTAGCCATCGGGCGCGGAAACATGAAAAATTTAGTGTTCGAAGTGGTGCTGTCGCAGGGGAAAAAAAATGAAATTCACAGGGCACTCGCGCATTTCGGAATATTCGTGAAAAAATTAAAGAGGACGCGCATGGGCGGACTGCGGCTGCGTGGGGTGGCCACTGGACGATGCCGACGTCTGACGGAGGACGAAATGGAGGCACTTCTGTGCGAAAAAATATAGCCAATGAAATTTTTGTCTTGTGGATGCGCCATCAAATTGAATTTATAGCGGCCATGATTTCCCTGTGACACAGACGATGGGAAGAGTGGAAAAAGATTCTTTGGGAACTGTCGAAATACCGGACGGAAAGCTCTACGGCGCATGTACGCAGCGCACGCTGAACACGTGTTCCGTTGGGAATCACCGGGTGCCGATGGGACTAATTTCCGCGGTGATAGTCATCAAAGAGGCGTGCGCGGTCGCAAACAACGCACTCGGCAAGCTGCCTGACTATGCGAAGGACGCGATCCTGAAGGCGACGGCGCTGCTGAAAACTGGAAAATTTGATGAAAATTTCACGCTGGGAATCTTCCAAAATGGCGCCGGAACGTCGACCAATATGAACGTCAACGAGGTGATCGCGTCGCTGGCGCGGATGAAGTTCAATGCCACCGTGCATCCGAACGACGACGTCAACATGAGTCAGTCGACAAATGATGTGGTATCGAGCGCCGTAAACGTGAGCTGCTCCATCGCCATACGCGACAATTTGATCGCGGCGCTGCGGACGATGCTGGCGATTCTCTCATCCCACGCCGAAGAGTGGAAAAATCTGGTGAAAATAGGCAGAACGCACCTGCGCGATGCCGTGCCGATGACGCTCGGACAGGAATTTTCCGCCTACGCGCGGCAGATTGAAAAATGCGTGGAACGTTGCCACCGCGCGCTCGAAATACTGGAAGAAATTCCCATTGGAGGATCCGTGATCGGCACCGGATTGAACGTTCCCCACGGATTTGCGGACATTGCCATAGGTGAGATCAATGGTGCCACCGGACTACACATGGTGGCGGCGAAGAATAAATTCTGCGAACAGGCGTCCAAGGATTCGCTGGTGGAATTGTCTGGCATAATAAATTCCATCACCGCGGCACTGTCGAAGATGGCATCCGATTTGAAAATTTTATCATCGGGCCCAAATGCCGCCATTGGAGAATTGGAGCTGCCGGCGACGCAGGAGGGATCATCCATCATGCCCGGGAAAATAAACCCAGCCATGTGCGAGATGGTGCTGCAGGTGTGCCACTACGTCAACGGCATGATGCTGGTGGTGCTGCTCGGCGCAAAAAATGGAGAATTGCAGCTGAATACGGCATTGTCCGTGACATCCTATGCGCTGCTGGACTCGATCGACCTGCTGGCGGATTGCGCCAATAATTTTTCCAAATACTGCCTGAGCGGATTGCGCCCAAATGAAAAAATTTTGGGGGAAAATGCAAAAAAATCTCTCATGCTCATCACCGCAGCTGCGGAATTAGTGGGATATGAGTCCGCCGCTGACGTCGTGAAGGAGGCAATTGCCACGCACAGCAGCGTCGCTGATATTCTTAGGAAAAGAAAACTTGTGGACGGCGAAGTTGTGGATGCAATCTGCGACCCCAATAGCATGGTGCATGCGCCATCTTCTGCGGCGGATATGTCTGGCATTTGCGAAAAATTTCCCTAGGGTGACCCAATGCGTGAGTTATCGGAGTTGGCTCTTGCTGCGGATGAGATTCTTGAGCGCATAGCAACGCTGTCGAAATTTCTGGACATCGAGCGCGTAAAGGGCGAAATCAATGACCTTGAATCGGCAATGTCGGCCCCGGACTTTTGGAATAACCAGGAGACGGCAAAATCCACCGGTAGCCGCCTGCACGCTCTGAAGCAGACGATTTCCAGCGTCGATGGGCTGAAAAAAATGGCGGATGATGTTGCCGTACTGATTGAATTTGCTTCCTCCGAGAAACAAAACGCGGAGTACATCGCCGAAGCGGATGCACTTGTGGATAATATTCTATCGACACTGGACAGGATAGAATTGGCGTCGTACCTGAGCGGGAAACATGACCACTGCAATGCAATTTTGAGCATTCACGCTGGCGCCGGCGGGACGGAATCCTGCGATTGGGCCGACATGATTCTGCGCATGTACACCAGGTGGGCGGAGCGCAATCGGTTCACAATGGAAATACAGGACATTCAGCCGGGGGAGGAGGCCGGCATCAGCAGTGCAACGGTGCGCATTGTCGGGGAAAATGCATACGGCTATGCCAAGGCGGAACGCGGGGTCCACAGATTGGTGCGCATAAGCCCATTCGACTCCAATAGGCGACGGCACACATCATTCTGCTCCGTCGATGTGATAGCGGAGATAGAGGATGACGAAAACATTGAAATCGGCGATTCCGATTTGAGAATTGACACCTATCGCTCCAGCGGCAAAGGCGGCCAGCACGTCAACAAAACTGAATCCGCCATCCGCATAACGCACATTCCAACGGGCATAGTTGTGACGTGTCAAAATGAGCGTTCGCAGCATAAAAATAGGGAATCGGCGATGAAAAATTTGCGCTCGCGACTCTATGAAAAAATGGAGGATGAAAAGAGATCTGCCATGGAGAAATTCTATGGCCCAAAGGGAGAAATCGGGTGGGGATATCAGATCCGCAGCTATGTCTTTCAACCCTACCAAATGGTGAAGGATTTGCGCACCGGGACAGAAATCGGCAACGTGCAGGATGTCATGGACGGGGCCATCGACCAATTCATCCATTCGTGGCTAAAGGCGGGATGTCCGACGGAGCGCAGGACGCTAGGCGAATAGCAGCTTCGCAATTTAATCTTGTAATTTTCCCAGCGAGCACTTAGTCAAGTGTCACGCGCGATGAAACCGTTCTATGGAATTGCAATCGTTGGAAGACCGAATGTCGGAAAGAGCCGACTATTCAATCGTCTGGCGCGGGCGCGCGTATCGATCGTCCATGACACGCCCGGCGTCACGCGCGACATCGTGACGCACGAGATCGGAAAAAATATCATTCTGATGGACACCGGTGGATTTGGATTGCCGCAAAGCGAAGATAGCGGCGCCATTGCGTCCGCCGTTGAGGATCAGGTGAAGTTCGCCATTGCAGCGGCGGACTTGATACTGTTTGTGGTGGATGCCACCGCCGGCATAGTGCCAATGGATTACGACATTGCACACATGCTCCGCAGAAGTGGTGCGAAAGTTTACGCAATCGCCAACAGGATCGATGGGCATGAAAAATCACACATGGCGGATGTTTTTGGAGCATTTGGATTCGGCCCTCCGCTGATAGCATCGGCGGAACATGGCATCGGAGAGGAGGAAATTCGCCGGCTAATTGACAGCGAAACGGAAAATTTTCGCGCGCAGCTGGTGGCGGAGGAAAGTTCCGGCGAGCCAATAAAAATAGCGCTCGTTGGACGTCCAAACGTCGGGAAATCATCGCTGGTGAATGCGCTGTTGCACAGTCAGCGGATGATCGTCAGCGACATCCCAGGCACAACGCGGGAAGCGGTCACGTCTCCGTGCCAATGGGAAGACGAAATTGGAGGATTGCGAAATTTTACGCTGACCGATACCGCCGGAACGCGTCCACAGAATAGAATTAGCACTCCGCTGGACTACTTTGCATCACTTCGCGCGCGCGACAGCATCATTGGCAGTGACGTTGTGCTGCTGGTGACAGATGCCACCGGCGGAATTGCAAAGCTCGACAGGAAGGTCGCCAATGACATCTGCCAAATCGGAAGGGGCGTGATAGTCGTCGTCAACAAGTGGGATGTTGCGCAGGAAGCCATCCGAAAGGGCGAGCTGAACAATTTCAGCGCCATTGGAGATTTTCAAACATCATTTGCCGATGCCGTCAGGAATGAACTTCGGATGCTCCCGGGGGTCGAAATTGCGTTTGTTTCCGCGAAGACGGGGTATGGCATGGGATCACTGCTCCCGCTCGTGGAAAAGTTGCGCGACAGAATGGTTGCGAAAATTGGCACCGGAGAACTCAATCGCGCGCTGCAGCAACTATTCGACAGGCGCAGCCCACCTTCCACCAACGGCCGCACGTTCCGCGTGTACTACGCCGTGCAGACGGGAAATATGCCATTTACCCTAAAACTTTTCTGCAACAGGCGCGCCCTTCTCAGCGGCTCATACGAAAAGTACATGACCAATGAACTGCGCAAACGGTTCGATTTCTCCGGCTGCCCAGTCAAATTGGAATTCGTTGAAAAGGACAGCCGCTTCGCGCAGAAAATTGCAGAGAGCTGATCAGCTCACGCGGATAATGATTCCATCGCCGCTAGGCGTGGCAGTTGCGCCCATAATTTCTCATTTTCCTTTGCTTTGCAAAATGTGACTGGCGGGCGGATTTACTATTGTGCCGAAACGGGAACAGGTTGCGCCATGGACACGGAGATTACTGCTTCTGCGCAGACTGCCGTTTCGCGGGAAACTTTTTGTTTGGCCTGAACCAAAACGGATCGGAATGCGTATTTTTAATGCCGACGATGGAAATCATCAGATTCACCGCAAACATGAACGCCTGCGAATGTTCGCCTATGTAAATGTTGTGCGCACAAAGAAACACGTTGCTGATGAGCCACAGCACATAGCTCAATTTTATGCGGAGCGTGGCGTTGCAGAGTGATCCCACCAGCGATATTCCAACAAAAAAATCTACAACTCTCATTATTTCCCTTTCGTCTGTCTATGCGCCGCCAATAGAACAGTTCTGCGAGCAATTGCAAGCGAACTCTGGCCACTTGCAATCTGCAGAATTTTTGTTTATGCCTCCGGCGGGCAGGTGCACAGCCCCTGCATCCGCCGCATCCGCACAGCGGATGCGGCCCGTGCTGCGGGCGCGTCGAAAATCTCCGGGCACGCGAGAGGCGGAAATTTGTTTATGCCTCCGGCGGGCAGGGGCACAGCCCCTGCTCCCACCGCATCCGCACAGCGGATGCGGACCGCTTTGCGGGCGCGTCGAAAATCTCCGGGCACGCGAGAGGCGGAAATTTGTTTATGCCTCCGGCGGGCAGGGGCACAGCCCCTGCATCCGCCGCATCCGTACAGCGGATGCGGACCGCTTTGCG
>JAITRI010000002.1 GCA_031288455.1 Puniceicoccales bacterium | reverse complement strand
TCGAATGCGCAACTTCTCTGCCATGCGAAAAATGTCAACACATTTCTTTCAATTGTTTTTTCTATTGAAAGCGTAGGCATTCCAAGCGCCAGTGCATTTAGCCGGCGACTGCCGCCACTTCCACACACAAATTTACAACATACCGCTTGACAAATTGTAGCGGCTGAGCAGTCACTGTGGCAGCTAGTGGACCGTCAAGCCGTGGAATTGTTTCTAAAAAATGCATCCGGATTAATCTGGGGATGGCCTCTGATTCTGTCGCTGATGGCACTCGGAGCATACTTTTCGTGGAAATTGAAGCTGCTGAATCCTAAGGCGTTGGGATTGTCATTCAAATATGCCATGGGGAATGGCACAGGCACCGGAGATGTTTCCATTTTTGGGTCGCTCTGCACGGCTCTGTCGGCCACCCTCGGAACTGGGAACATCGTCGGCATGGCGCTGGCCGTGACCATGGGAGGCCCGGGAGCGCTATTTTGGCTGTGGATATCTTCCATACTCTGCCTTGCGCTGAAGTATGCCGAGTCGCTGCTGGCGGTAAAATATAGGAAAATCGAGAACGATGGAACAGTTTCCGGCGGACCAATGCATTACATGAGCCGTGGACTGGGATGTCCAATGCTCGCGAAAATATTCGCGCTATCGGGCATGGCGGTTGCACTTGTTGGCATAGGAACACTTGTGCAGAGCAATTCCATCGCCGCCACCTGCGACTCATTCAACATTCCGCGAGTTCCGGCGACCGCAGCGCTGACCATAATCGTGGCTGCAATAACGATGGGCGGATTGCGGAAAATAGCTGCGGTGGCTGAAAAAATCGTACCGCTGATGACAATTTTTTACGTTGGATCCGCGGCCATTGCTTTAATCGCCAATATCGGCCGCCTTCCGAAAATACTGTGTTCCATATTTCACTGCGCATTTGCTCCGCGCCCGGTGCTTTTCGGTGGAGTTTCCGCCGCGATTGCCGCCAGCATCGGCGTGAGACGTGGCATATTTTCACACGAGTCGGGACTGGGGAGCTCAGCCATAGCGGCGGCGGCGGCCAGAGTGGATTCTCCGGCGAAGCAGGGATTTGCATCCATGGCGGGCGCGATCTTCAGCGTTATTGTGTGCACGATGACTGGCCTCGTGGTGCTCATGGCATGCGATGATGCTCCGCTCGTGAATTCGCAGCCCATGGACGGTGCTCTGCTGACGTCCTATGCCTTTGGTCGCGGATTGGGAAACGCCGCAATCGGAAAATATGTGATTGGAATTAGCATAGTACTCTTCGCGTTCACGACGATAATAGGGTGGAATTATTACGGAGAAAAATGCACACAGTACGTTTTTGGGAAACGGGCCGTGTTCACATATAAATTGGCATTTCTGTGCTTCGTTGCCATCGGTCCATTTTTCGACATGACGAGCATCTTCTCTGTGGCCGACACGGTGACCGGAATCATGGCCGCCGTGAATTTGCTTGGGTTGGCCGGATTAAGAAAAGTTGTCGCCGAGGAAACTGATGCATTTTTCGCCACCCTCCGCCGAACAAACTGAACAGCACACGTTGAATCATCCGCCGCACATGTTACTCTTTTGCATTGACTACTGCTTTCCAAATGACATCTCTCCCGTTGCATCCGGGATGGATGTTTTCCCTAGGCCTATGATTTCGCGCCGTAAAGTGCCGCCGCTCCACGGGGAACGGCTGATAAATTGTCGGACGTGTAAATAATTGGTTTGTCAACGGCATCCCGCGCTACCGCAGCCGTTGTCTGCAATGGGCATACCACACCGCGAATCATTGATTCTCGGTGGAGGAGCGCACGATTGCCACCGGCGACTGTGCTAAGCTTGCGTAGTTCAACGGATAGAACGACGGCCTCCGAAGCCGTAAATTCGGGTTCGAATCCCGACGCGAGCGCCATCGCACCGAAGAGCGTCACCCTCTGGCTGGGAGGATGGCGGTGCCACTTGCCACGGACGCACATCCGTGATTAGTTTCTCCAGGACAGCAGAAAAAGCTTGCACTGCACAAATTCTATGGTACACTCTATCTATTATGGATAAGATTGGTGGCGTAAATAAAGCGAGCGGAAAAGGGATTTTGTCGCGCATCATGGCGATATTCGGCGGGAAATCAATATCCGCCGCAAAGGAGGAAGATAAGACAATGGGAAATTGTAAGGTTGGAGAGTATCTGCCAAGCCAAGATGCGTCTGTGTTAAACAAAGGCGCGGACGATGATGACTGGACTTTTGTCGGCCAAAATGATCTCTCTAGCAGTAGCGATTCCACAGTAAATGAAATTAAGAAGCAAATAGAAAATTTCTGCAAAGAGAAAAAAATTGACATCTCATCACTTTCTAGCGCAAAGAGGAATGAAGAATACCAAAAAATGGCAATGAAATCTACTGAGGTTTTGTCCAGCATAGCTCTAATATCAGGAAAAGTGAAGAGTCTCTGCGATGAAAAGGGTCGCACTGCTGAAAATGTAAACTCTTTTTCTAAAATGTTGCATTCGCTGCCACAGCAACATAAGGCAGTTTTCTTGTCGGAGTTTGCAATCGAAGAACTGGAAAAAGCTCTCACTGCTGATGACATCTCTTCCGATGAAGAAATCAAACATATCATCGATGATGCAAAAAAAGGGAAATACACTCTTTTTAATTGATGATTTCTTCGGCGAAAACGTGCATTTGGAGAGATTGGCACTAGCGGCCGACGTCGCTCTGGGAAATTGTTTTCATGCCGGCGCGCCGGAGGACAGTGGCGGCGAATGCATTATTTTCCGTCTGCAGCACAATGCCGATTTTTCCATTTGGCCTCGTTATGAACGGATACATGTAGTGCAACTTCACCTCCGCGGCAAAAATGGCATTTATCACCTTTGACATGTCGCTGGGAGTTGCGATTTCAATGGCCATCACCTTTGTTTCCACGCACTGGATCTCCGTTTCCGCAAAAATTTTGCGCATGGCGTCCGGATAATTTACCACGCAGCGCACAATCGCCGTTTCCGAATTCTCCAGAAATGATATCGCTAGGATCGTCAAATCGTTTGCGGCGAACGACTTCAGCATTGAATTGAATGCCGCAGGTTTCCCGTCCAACAAAAACGCGAATTGGATGACTGGGAGAAATTCATCCTTGGCGACAAGCTTTGCAATTTCATTTCCAATTGTAGCACTCATGTGCGCTAGAATAGGCAATTTTTCAGAAAAATCCACAAAAGATTTAAGTCAGACATTTTACAATCAAAATAAAATTTACGTTCTATTGACATTTGAAAAATTTAGCTAATAATCCCGACCTTTCGTTTCTATTCTATGAAAGTCGTACTCCACAGGTCGACTGCGGCAAAAATTATTGCGCTAATGGTGGTGTCGTCCATCCTGTGCAGTGATGTTTCCGCAGTCAGGGAAGAAAAAATCAACAAAATTGAAGTTTTTGTTTCGGCATATTGCTACAGAATAAATAAGGTTAAGGGGCCGGAAATATTGCTGCTGAAAAGATCACCCAATCGAAAATTATCCCCGGGATTATGGGAGTGCGGAGGAGGATCTGTCCACGAAAATGAAAACTTTGAGGATGCCGCCAAAAGACAACTGCTGGAAGAAACTGGCATAACCGCCACCAGATGGAAAACAACGGAATGCTTTGCGGTGGAAGTTGCACCGGGTGAAATAGTTCCGGGGATCGCGTTCACCTGCAAGGCAAGCTCCGATGCCCAGGTCAAAATCGATCCGCGGGAACACACGGATTTCAGATGGGCCTCCATCGATGAGCTGGACGACATAGTCCTCGTAAGCCCAAACATGCGGAAATCGGTCGTGAAATTGCTCATGATGCAGGACAAACTATTCTAGGGTTCAGTCCACATCCGCGCAGGAGACGAAGGAGCGACACCGCAGCTGACCTAAAAACGCGGTCGCGGCGAATGGCCTAGGGAAATGCACGGACGCCGCTTCTAAAGTCAACGGCCATGTGAGCGGCGCTTTTGGAGTATTTTGGAGTGTTTTCAGCTCCCGGCGGCCATGAATCCATCACCCTGGCGGCCATCCCATCGGTCTTCCGGACAGCAGATGGACGTGCATGTGCGGAACAGTTTCCCCGGCCTGGATCCCACTGTTAATTACCAGACGAAAGCCGGTCAAATTATTGAGAGCCGCGAATTTTCTAGCGGTAAGCAGCAATTTCCCAAGCAATTCGCAGTCGCCATCACCGGCATCAGCCACGCGCGGGATCACTTTTTTCGGGACTATCAGCACGTGGACGGGAGCCTGCGGATCGATGTCGCGTATCACGGCGATGTCGTCATCCTCCAGCAGAATCTCCGAAAGAATCTCGCGGGCAATTATTTTTTCAAAAACTGTTTTCTGGCGCATTGGCCCTATGCTCAACAAATGGAAATCTTTGTAAAGATTTAAGTTATTTCCAGGCGCCATTGAGCGCGATTCTGCCGTGCGCATGGGGTATTTGGCATGAAATTTGCTACAATATTTGCGTAGAGTTTGTTACGGGGGACATATGAGCAGCAAGAAATCTAAAGTTTTGGGAATCGATTTGGGGACGACGAATTCGTGCATGGCCGTGATGGAGGGTGGCGAAGCGATCGTCATCCCAAATGCGGAGGGCGCGCGGACGACACCGTCCGTCGTCGCGTTCACGAAAAGTGGGGAGCGCGTGGTGGGACAAGCCGCAAAGCGGCAGGCGGTGACGAATCCGCAGAATACGATTTTTTCCGCGAAGAGGCTGATAGGGCACAAGTTGAGCGAAATTCAGAGCATAGTGAAGAATTTGCCCTACAGGGTTGTCGAGGGGAACAACGGCGATGCGTGGATTGAATGTCAGGTGGGAAACAAGACGGAACGGTTTTCTCCGGAGCAGATATCGTCGATGATTTTGGCAAAGATGAAAGCGGACGCCGAGACGTATTTGGGGTGTCCGATAACGCAAGCTGTCATCACCGTGCCGGCGTATTTCAACGATTCCCAGCGCCAGGCGACTAAGGATGCCGGGAAAATTGCGGGCTTGGATGTTTTGCGCATCATCAACGAGCCGACAGCAGCGTCTTTGGCATACGGATTGGACAAGAAGAAGGATGAAAAAATCGCCGTGTATGACCTGGGAGGCGGAACATTTGACATTTCCATACTGGAGATCGGAGACGGCGTCTTTGAGGTGAAAGCAACCAACGGCGATACGCTGCTGGGCGGTGACGACTGGGATAAAAAGTTAATAGATTGGCTGGCGGAAACATTTCAGAAGGAGAACGGAATCGACCTGCGGAAGGATCCAATGGCGGCGCAGCGGCTGAAGGAGGAGGCGGAAAAGGCGAAGATCGCGCTGTCGTCGTCGCAGCAGGTGGACATCAATCTGCCGTTCATCACTGCGGATGCCAGCGGACCGAAACACCTGAATATTACACTGACGCGGTCGCAGCTGGAAAAGATTTGCGATGACCTGTATCAGCGCACGCTCGGGCCATGCAAAAATTGCCTGAAGGATGCTGACATTTCCGTTTCGGACATTTCCGAACTGGTACTCGTTGGCGGAATGACGCGCTCTCCGAAGGTGATCGAAGTGGCGAAAAATTTAATAGGGAAAACGCCACACCAGGGCGTAAACCCAGATGAGGTCGTCGCAATCGGGGCCGCAATACAGGGCGGAGTTCTGCAGGGCGAAGTGACGGATATTTTGCTGCTGGACGTGACACCACTCACGCTTGGAATAGAGACTGCGGGCGGAGTTTCCACTCCAATGATCGAGAGAAATACTACGATTCCCACGAAAAAAACTCAGATATTTTCCACATACGCCGAGAATCAAACGGCGGTCGATATTCAGGTGCTGCAGGGGGAACGTCCGATGGCACGCGACAATAAGCTGCTGGGACAATTTCGACTTGATGGCATTCCCATAGCTCCGCGCGGCATTCCGCAGATTGAGGTAACATTTGACATAGACGCAAACGGCATTTTGCACGTCACGGCGAAGGACAAGGGTACCGGCAAGGATCAGAAAATCACGATCACCAGCGCCTCCGGACTGTCCGATGAGGAGATTGAAAAACTCAGAAAAGAGGCGGAGGCACACGCCGAAGAGGACAAAAAGAGAAAGGAAGCCGTTGAGGAGCGCAACCATCTGGACAATTTCATATACCAGACGGAAAAGCAACTGAAGGAGTTGGGTGGCAACCTTTCTCCGGAGAAAAGAAAGCCGCTGGAGGACGCAATTGCTGAGGCGAAGAAAGTCTTCGGAAGCGGCGATGCGAAAGCGGACGATTTGAAGTCAGCGCGCGAGAAGCTAACGGAAGTATTTCAGGGAATGGCACAGGAATTATATTCCCAGCCGCAGACAGGCCAGGAGGGACAAAAAAATGAATCGCAGGCGGCAGGAGCGGAGCAAAAGGATGGTAAGGTGGTTGATGCAGATTTCGAGGTGGTTGACGGTGGGGGAAAAGGTAAATAAAGGAGTATTTTGTCAAAACTATGGAAACAAAAATTAAACCATTGGGGAATCGAGTCCTCGTCAAAAAAATTGAGGAACAGGAGCAGAGAAAGGGAGGAATTATCATCCCGGATGCTGCAAAAGAGGCCTCACAGGAGGCGGAAGTTGTCGCTCTCGGATCCGGAAGAAATGATGAGGGAAAGATTTTGGAATTCGAAGTTAAGGTCGGAGACCGCGTCCTCATCAGCAAATACGGCGGAACCGAAGTGAAGCGCGACAGAGACACGTTTGTGGTGCTGCGGCACGACGATATTTTGGCAATTTTAAAGTAGCATTTAATTAGAAAGGAATAACTATGGCGAAGCAATTGATATTTGATGAACAGGCGCGCAAAAAAATTCTCTCGGGCGTGGCGCAACTTTCCAGCGCCGTAAAGATTACACTCGGGCCAAAGGGAAGAAATGTAATTTTGGACAAAAAATTCGGAGCTCCAACTGTCACAAAGGACGGCGTCAGCGTAGCAAAGGAGATCGATCTGAAGGATCCATTCGAAAACATGGGCGCGCAGATGGTCAAGGAGGTGGCATCGAAAACATCAGATGTTGCCGGTGATGGCACAACAACCGCGACCATACTGGCGGAGGCGATATACCGCGAAGGGTTAAAAAATGTCGCAGCGGGAGCGAACCCAATTTTCGTCAAGCGTGGCATAGACAAGGCGGTTGAAGCGGCGGTGTCGGAGCTTGCGAAAACTTCCAAAAAAGTTGAGGGCGATGAAATTCGACAGGTGGCGACAGTGTCGGCCAACTGGGACGAAGAGATCGGAGAAATCATTGCCGAGGCGATGAAGCGCGTCGGGAAGGATGGAACGATCACCGTTGAGGAGGCCAAGACCATAGAAACGTCACTCGACGTCGTCGAAGGCATGCAATTCGACAAGGGATATTTGAGTCCATATTTTGTCAACAATCCGGACAGCATGGAGTGCCTACTGGACAACGCGTACATTCTGATTTTTGAGAAGAAAATTTCCAATTTGAATGATCTGCTTCCAACGCTGCAATCGGTTGCGCAGTCCGGCAAACCTCTCATGATAATTGCGGAGGATGTGGAAGGCGAAGCATTGGCCACGCTCGTTGTCAATAAACTGCGCGGGACCTTGAATGTTTGCGCCGTCAAAGCTCCTGGATTTGGAGATCGCAGGAAGGCGATGATGGAGGACATTGCCATTTTGACAGGAGGGAAGTTCATCTCCGAGGATCTTGGCATAAAGCTGGAAAGCATAAAGCTGGATGATCTCGGCAGGGCGAAACGCATAACGGTGGACAAGGAGCACACCACCATCGTCGAAGGCAGCGGGAAAAGTTCCGATATCGCGGCACGCATCAAAATGATACGCAAGCAAATCGAGGAGGCGACTTCGGACTACGACAAGGAAAAACTGCAGGAGCGACTGGCGAAATTGGCAGGAGGAGTGGCAGTGATCAGCATTGGTGCCGCGACGGAACCGGAAATGAAGGAGAAGAAGGACCGCGTCGAAGATGCACTCCACGCCACACGGGCCGCCGTTGAGGAGGGGATCTCCGCTGGCGGTAGCGTGGCGCTTCTCAGGACACACAGGGCGATCGAAGCGCTGAATGAGGAGGGTGACATTGCGATCGGCGTGAACATCGTCCGCAGGGCCATCGAAGCTCCTCTGAGGCAACTGTGCGAAAATGCCGGCGTTGAAGGGTCCATCATCGTGCAGGAAGTTCTCCGCAGCAAGGGTGCAGTTGGATACAATGTGGTAACAGGAAAGTTCGAAGATCTGATGAAGTCAGGCGTTGTTGATCCCACGAAGGTTACCCGTGCGTCCCTCCAGAACGCGGCATCCATAGCCGGATTGCTGTTGACGACGGAGTGCATGATTAGCGAGCTGCCGGAGGAAAAGAAGTGCAGCCACGGGCCGCATGACATGGGCGGCATGGACGGAATGATGTAAACGCCGCACGAGGAAATTATCTCTGTCCGCAGAAGGGGGCATCCGCTGCCCCCTGCCCTGCCCCGCGGAGTTTTGCCAGCGTGGGAGCTATTTAATCATCGAAATTCCCGAACACATAGCTGTTCCCTGTGTCATTCTCGCCGAGCGATGGCCTCTGATATAGCAGCGTTGTGCTGCTTCCCAACGGGATGGATCTCGACTGGGAGGATGGCTGCGTTGTGCTGCTTCTAAACTGGCTGGATGATAGCGGCAGGACATTACTGTACTGATCACTCTGGCTGTGCATCGGATTGGATTCCAACTGATTATATGGCTGCTGATTGGATGATACCAGCGAGCTGGATGGCGGCATTGAAAACGGTTGCCGTCGCTGCTGTCTGGATGATGGCGGCGTGACATTGCTGTGCTGATCACCCTGGCTGGATAATTGCGACGTCAAAAACTGATTTGAGGGCCGTCCACTACCCTGTTCATCGTTCTGTGAGGACATTTGCACATTCCCCATGGTTTCACTCTGGCTGAATAATGGCGTGTAGCCACTTGATGACAGGGCATTGTGCGGTACACCTGACGAAACCACTGTACTACTTCCACTGGGTGCGCTATTCACGCTAACTTTGCTCTTATTTTCCCCTTGTGTCACGCTAGAACTTGCCGCGGAATTTCCTCCCACATACAATCGTTTTTTCAATTTCTCATATGCTTTTTTTGCTACATAAATCGCTCCAACTGCAGCTCCCGTTGCCACGACGGTAACCCCCAACAGCGGCACAGTAAGTGGTGCTCCAACAGCCATCAGAATACCTGCGCCGACTGCAACTGTGGCAATTCCGGTACCAGCACCGGCCATTCCAGTAACCATCGTTTCCAGCATTGAAGGATCTGATGACGCTGGAGAACCGGCAGTGGCAGTGGCAATGTCCCCTGTGGCACTGGCGGTAT
>JAITRI010000017.1 GCA_031288455.1 Puniceicoccales bacterium | reverse complement strand
GATAAAACCGTCGGAGATCTAGAAACAAATCCATCGAAATGGTAAAAGCACGGCCGTCGTGGCGTGAAATGGTATCGATGGTGCGCTTTGAATGTGCAATTAGTCGGACAGGGGCGCGGCTAATGGATGATCGATGGCCCTCGCGGTGGATGCGGATCATTCGGCATATCTTTTGTCACGCCCATTGCATAATGCGCCAGTCATTGCACAACGTAGGCACATTGGATCCCAGTGTAGTAGAATACTTCGCCAATATCATCCCTAGAGTTTGTATGTCACATGCGCAGGAGATCCTGTGAATAGATCCATGGAAACATTTTGTTTGATTATCGTATTCGATGCACTTGGCGAAAAATAGTTTCTCGAACACGCCAACCGCAGCCTGTTCGCGCAGGATATTTTCCAGGTCGCATTTCCCGTCAACGTTTTTGCTGCAAAATTCGCACATCTCCAATATTTTTTTTGAAATGATTTCTATGCTATACGACGATTTTTTGGCAAAAGAGCGCATCTCATTAGCCTTTTCCAGCGTCTGCTGCGAAGGTGCAGCGCTCAAAAACTCACTGTAGGTAACGCATATGCGTTCGATCGCAGCGGCATCATCGGCGCTGATGGCGGTACTTGCGGCGATTTTGTATGCTTCAATCAGCGGAGCAGCAATCGCATTCGCTATGGCACTTCTCATTTCCGGTGATGTTCTCGTAGTTCCCCACGAGTTCACTACGGTGGCATATTTCACGCATCTGCTCAGCCGCAGCAGTGTGCTTTCGGCAATGTTTAAAAATGTCAGCTTGTCGGAGCGAAATACCGCCTTTTCGCGACTTTTCAGCGCAGAGATTTGATTTTTCACGCCCTCGATTCCATTTCCCAAAAACTGCAAATGATCAGGGAGTTTTCCGGCGGCATCCAGCTCAAGCAAAGCTGGCTTTGGCGTATGCATCACCTGCAATGGATCACCTGCCGCATTCTTCCCAATGCCGCAGCTGGACAGTGGGCGCGCATGTGTTCCGCTGGCCACGCGCATGCTTTGGTGCCTCATTTCCAATGGTTCGAAATCCGCCGGGCGGGCGCTATCCAGAGCCTCTGAGAATTCTTCCGGTGGCAGCGTTGGCGCTATATCGGAAGTATGATGCTCCCCCATCGGCGCTGCTGGGGAAATGCGGCGCCTAAAGATCGTCGGCTGCACACCGTCGGACGGGTTGCCGTTTACGCCATTCAGAGTCCCTGAGAATTCTTCCGGTGTCAGCGTTGGCGCTGCGTCGGAAGTATAATGCTGCCCCATCGGCGCTACCGGTGAAGTGCGGCGCGGTGGAATTGTTCTGTGGTTCCGATGCGAATTGTTGCAAATGCTACTGCCATTCGCAGACAAAAATACTGCCAGCGACGCTGCCGGTGAAATGCGGCGCTGCACAATTTGCGTCGAGTTTTCATTCAACCCGCTGCGGCTCGGAACTCCTACCATTTGCGGCATTTGCATTGTCCAAGTGCGATACTGTGACCTGCAGATCGGTATGCGCATTGCCATAGTGCTAGGGTGTGGGCGATAGTAGGGATTTCTGTCCATGTCTATTGCAACAAAGCGTCCATTTGTCACGGTGTCAAGCCTAAACTTAACAAAATCATCTACGCTCAAAATTTTCACGCTTTCTGCGAAAAACCATGGATTTTCGCTCCAAAATTGTCCCGGGGTTTAGCACAATGTTGCAGGCGATTTCCGAATAATCACCAACAATGGCACCTAGTTTCACCATATCGGTTGCGATTCTTTCGCCGCCGCGCCGCAGAACGACCGGATGTTTGTCCAGTCGCAAATTTGCAACTATTGCGCCGGCGCCCAAGTGTGAGAAATTTCCCAGGATTGAATCTCCAACGTAATTGAAATGCGGCACCTGAACACAGTTTAGCAGGATGGAATTTTTCAATTCACAGGAGTTCCCAACGAGACAATTTTCACCAATTATCACATTTTCGCGAATGTATGCGAATGGACGCACGCGCGTGCCGCGTCCTATGTAAGCGGGGCCTTCGATGACGCAAATGGGCGGCAGTTGGACGGATTCGTGAATGAAAACATAGTTGCCAATGTGACATCCGCTGGGGACATTGCGTCTGGAATTTTCGTGAAATTTTCCAGCTGCCAGCAGCGCCGAATTTATCCTTTTCAGCCAAAAAATCGGATTTTCGTCCATTGGAAAATATTCCAGAAATGGCCATCCGTCGTCTATGTCAAAAAAATCCCGCGGCAGCATGACTATTCGAATTTCTCCCTGAGTTTTTGAAAAAATCCACCGCCCTTTTGTGCGCACAATTTTTCAAATTCCAGCAGCTTTTCTCGCTGCTCCTTCGACAGCTTTGTGGGAACATCGATTAGCACTTTCACGCACTGACTCCCGCGGGATCCATTGCCATTCATGAGCGGCATGCCGTAGCCTTTCATGCGAAATGTTGTCCCGCTCTGCGTCCCGGCTGGGATCTTCAAATTTGCACTGCCGTCTATGGTTTCGACTGAAATCTCTCCGCCGAGCGCAGCGGTCGTGAATGAAATTTTTTGGGAGCAGTGGAGATCATTCTGGTGACGTTCGAATCGCTTGTCCTCTGACACGTACACCACCACGTATAAATCTCCCGTTGCACCGCCATTTGTTCCCGCCTCTCCGGCTCCCCTCATGCGCAAATTCGCACCGTCGAAAATTCCGGCCGGGATTTTCACTTTTGTCGTGCACGAGTCGCGAACACGCCCCGTTCCGCCGCAGTGCGCACAGGGAGTTTCGATCCTGGTGCCAACTCCGCGGCAATCGGGACACGTCTGCTGCATGCTGAAAAATCCCTGTCGCATGGAAAGAATTCCGCTGCCGCCGCAGGTTTTACAGGTAATTTTCTTTGACCCGGGAGCGGCACCGCTGCCACCGCACTTCTCGCAGGTAACATTTCTGCTGTACTTTATCGTCTTCTCGACTCCACCGAACGCCTCGGCGAGAGTTATGCTCAAATTGTAGCGCAGGTCACTGCCGGCCCTCTTCCCCGACTGCCTCGCATGTCCGCCGAAATCCCCAAATCCAAAAAAATCCCCAAATCCGCCACCTCCGAAAACTTCCCGAAATACGTCGAATGGATCGTGTCCTGCTCCCCAATCGCTGGACTGGGAACCGCCGCGTTCAAATGCTCCGTGCCCATACCTGTCATAGGCGGCCCGCTTATTGGCATCGCTGAGCACCTCATAGGCCTCCGCCACCTCCTTGAATTTTTCCTCGGCGGACTTGTCCCCGTGATTTTTATCCGGATGATATTTTATGGCCATTTTGCGATAGGCCTTTTTGATGTCCTCCGCGGATGCGTCCTTCTGCACGCCAAGAATGTCATAGTAGTCAGATTTTCCCATTTCTATTCCGCAATCTGCTGCTGTTCACTTCTCTGTGAAACGGCGACAGCCGCCGGGCGCAGCAATTTACCATTCAACGTGTAACCTTTCCTGTCGACTGCAACAACAATGTCAGCGTCCACGCTGTCGTCCACCACTCTCCTGACGCAGTGGTGAAAATTGACATCAAATTTTTCGTGCAAAGGAGAAATTTCACACACTCCATGGGAGGAAAGAAAACTTTTAAAATTCGCAAAAATCATGCGAAATCCATCGGCGATGCTTCCTCCTCCATGCTGCTCCGCCGCCGATAGCCCAAATTCAAAATTGTCGAGCACCGGCAGTAGGCCTTCGATTACTTCCAAAATCGCACCATTTCTTATGTCCACGCGCTCCTTCTGCGCACGTTTTTTGTAATTGTCCAGATCCGCCAATGCCCGCAGCATGCCATCTCTGCACTCGGTGGCCTCCCTGCGACTGTCATCCAATTCCTTCAGCAGGTCTCCCACTGCCACCGACGACCGTTTGGCGTGTCCATGATCGCCCTTCGGAGGGCCGTCAACCGCGCGATTTCCATGCTTCTGTGGAGAATGCTTCCCTCCGGCAACATCCGCCGCGTTCTGAGAACTGGCACTAGTCGATGTGAGTTCCTGTGTCATCGTCTAAAATCAAAGCAAAAATCATGCCACAAACAAATGCGCGGCGGAACATTTTCAATAAAAAATGAAGCGTGTCCAAAAAAAGCAAACGCTGTGCTCATGCCGGGACCCCTACTCCGATATCTCATCGACGGCATGCATTTTCTTCCATTCATCGGAAATATTGCCCATCGCAGGCAGCAGAGAATTTCCGTGTGGAAGCTTCCTCTCCCACACATGGTGAACGTCCGAAGAATTGATCTCAATGTAGGCCAATATTATTTCATTGAATGTTTGGCCGTACGCTACTCCAAATATTGGCACAGCGTTCCCCATGCGCGAAAGTTTTTTGATGGACAAATGCGGAGTATACAATAAATCACCCCCAATAAGCTGCTTTTTGTCGCCTATCCAGTTGCAGTTCCCCATCCAGTTGCAGTCCCCTATGTGGTACACCTCATCCGGTTCCATCGCATTGAAATTAAGTTGCAGCAGGGCTCCAGTGTCCATATTGCACGCATGCAAGGAGAATTCTTTTTCAGTCGTATATTTCCAAGAAGTGCCAATGTGCATGTATAAAATTTCACGTTCACTAAAAATTTTTGCCTGCTTCTGCAGCTCATCAAGTGTCCCGCGTAAACCGATTAAATGCACATTAATTTTTGTTAAAATGCACTGCTTTTCATCAAGTCCGGCGTATGTGTGCATCGTCCCCAATTTCGGCAGCATACTCTCCCGAGAATTTCCGAAGTTGGACTGAAAAAATTTTGCAAAAAAAATATCATTTAGATTTTTTACGAGAATTTTTAGGGAGAATTTTCTCTGCGGATCGCATTCTATGCCAGAAATTTTCAGTGTATCCATGAAAATTTCACTGAATACGATGTTGCGCCCGCGGCCACCGTATTCCAGGTCGACTACAACGTAACCGTTTTCAATTTTCCCGAGGTGAACGCTAAATCCACTGGGCATACTGAACCAGTTTTGCGTCATGATTTGAACGTACATTTTCGCAATGAATAGAATGCTGTTGCGCAGTTCGGCTATGACAATCGAGTCGATGGTGCACGTCGGGATGTTGCGCTGCCTATGCGGACAAATAAGGGAGTGCAAAATTGCAATTCCCGCGGACTTGGCGCCCATTATTTTCAAAATATCGAGGCCATATTCTCCGACTTTCATGGCGTTGGCGCTCTGTAAAATTTTTATCAATGCACAGTCGCTGCGCAGAAGCGCGTCGAATACCGGCAGCATCTGCGAGCAAACGAATTTAATGTCTGGAAATTCGTCGAAGGGAGACTCATCGTAGGAATTTTTCACAACGTGATCGATGTGAGCCCTCAGATTTGCCACCGCTCTGCCGTCAATTTTTCCATCGCTGCCGAAGCAGTAGGCCGCCACAGATCTCGCCAAACGATTCCAAGTGTCAAATTTTTTTGCAAAATTGAAAGCATGCCCATTGTCGCCAATGGCATTCACAACCGCCGATTTGAACATCGCTTCGACGCCGCTGCGGAGCATGACAAATTCGTAGGCTTCGCTGTCGAGTGCATGGGTCTCGGCGCAGACGCGCAACTTTTCCAGCAGCGCACTTTGAGCGGAGACTTCGAGCGACCTGAGCGATGCCTCGGCGAGGCGCTCCAGGTCGACGCCAAATATTGCCCCTTTGTATTTTGACGATCTTTCCCACGCCAGACACGCAATCATCAGCTGTGCATCGTCTGCGAATACCGGTCCGCGGAAGAGGCATTTCAAAATATCAAGTCCGTCATTGGATGATCCCATGCGCCACAGAGCACAGGTCAACATTCCCTCGTTCAATGATCCGCGCAGTAGCCGTTTGCGCTCATCGACTGTCAGCACGGTGACATTTTTCTGCGTGCATTCGAACAGTGTCGATGGCTTGTCCATGCGCAATTTGTTCGAGCACTTGTCCTCGACTTCCTCGGCAACGTTCAGCGCAAAGCATCTGTAGCACAGATCGCGACCATTGTTCCCGGCACACATGGCGCGCAATTGATTTGATATTTCCTCCCGCGTGTTTTGTTCCAATGCGGCAAACGCGCGCAGCGTATGGCGTTCCGTATCCAGCTGAATTATCCGATTGCAGTGTGGAGATGCCCTTTCCCACAGAATACAGGCGACAGTCAGAGGAATATCGATGGACAACACCCAAACGTTGAACAATATCTTCAGCGTGTCGAGCCCGCCGAGAGAATTTGCGACGGAATCCAGCGCATCCATCAGCGAACCACCATCGAATGCTTCCCGCAGAAACCTTCGCCTTTCCGCCGGTGATAGCGGATTGACCTGTTCCGCGGTGCAGCTGAACAAAAATGACGCCCTGGGATCCCGCTGCTTTTCTTCCGGTTTCGCGGATGCATTTTCGCACAGTGCGCCTAATTTTTTCTCCGTTTCGTGCCTTACCTTTTTGTCGACTCCGGCGAGAGTGCCCCACACGTGCTGTCTCACGTCATGAGGAATTATCTTGCCGCTGTGCTCCGATGATTGTTCCCATTCCACGCACGCCACCATCAGAGTAACGTCTCCCCTGAGCACCCAAATGCTGAGCAGCGACTTCAGTGTGCCAAGACCGTCGGTGGAATTTGCGATGTCACTTAGCGCTTTTGGCAGAGAACCGCTGTCCAGTGCACCGTGCAGCAGTTGTTTCTTTTCCGCAACTGACAGCATCGCAACGCCAGTCGAGGTGCATTCCGCCAGTGCAGTCGGTTTCGCGGGAGGACTTGACTTGCGCCCGTGCATCGGCGCATTGGAGTCGAATTTGACGGATGGCGCATTGGAAAATTGTGCCGAAGGCTTCGCGATGCTAATTTGTTCAATTTTCGATGCCACGTCCTGCCCCGTGAGCACGGAATCCTGCCTCCCAAAGAGGCGCTGCTCGCTGTCCATATACTGGGTAGTGCCACTGCGAGACAAAGACGCTAGTTTTGACATTCGGAGGCAGTAGCCTCCGACAATTGGGCGGAAGGTCAAGTTAAAATTTTGTAAATTACGCAAAATATGGCGGCGATTTTGAAAAAATTTTGCGCGCAGTGCGAAATTTTCGCCAATCGCTATCCATACGGGCGGAGGAATGCGCTGTCCTTTGGTTCAAGATTTACATTTGCACGGGCGTAAAATTTTCTTCAGCATTTCTTGTTGAATTTGGAATCAGTTTTTTTAGCATCCGCAAAAGTCAGATGTCAGAGGAGATTTTAGATGAGATCAGGCGGGAGATTGCCAATTTAACCTGCAAAATTGAAAAAAAAATATTGGGAAAATTCTGTCGCTTGCCGATGGAGTTGCGCGCGTCGATGGCCTGTCGAAGGCCATGTACAATGAAATGATTGAATTCCCGAACGGCGTCATCGGAATAGCGCTCAACATCGAAGAGGCGGAAATTGGAGTCGTGCTGCTGGGGGACAGCTCGTCGCTGCGCGAAGGGGACGAGGCGAAAACAACGGGGAAATTGCTGTCCGTTCCCGTTGGAATGGAGCTGCTGGGACGCGTCGTGGACTCACTGGGAAATCCTGTGGATGGACACGGCCCCGTCGGCTGCGGAGAATTTTTTCCGGTGGAACGGCCAGCTCCGGGCATCATGGCGAGGAGGTCCGTCGATCAGCCGCTGCAAACGGGCATATTGGCCATCGATTCGATGATACCCATAGGCCGCGGGCAGAGGGAATTGATAATCGGAGACCGCTCCACCGGAAAGGGAGCGATTGCACTCGATGCCATCATAAATCAGGCGAACATAAACCGCAAATGCCTGGCGGAGAACGCTGAAAATTTCCGGCCGGTGTATTCCATATACGTGGCCATTGGGCAGAAAAATTCCACCGTCGCACGCATGATAAAGACACTGGAGGAATTCAATGCGCTCGAGTACACGATCATAGTCTCCGCTCCAGCATCGGCAAATGCGTCCAATCAATACATCGCCCCCTATGCCGGATGTGCCATGGGGGAATGGTTCATGCGCAACGGAATGGATGCGCTCATAGTATACGACGATTTGTCAAAGCACGCCGTCGCCTATCGCCAAATATCACTGATTCTGAAGCGTCCGGCTGGCCGTGAGGCGTTCCCGGGCGACGTTTTCTATCTGCACTCGAGGCTGCTGGAACGGGCGGCGCGGATGAACGATGAAAATGGCGGCGGGTCTCTGACGGCGTTGCCGTTCATAGAGACGCAGGCGGGCGATGTTTCCGCCTACATTCCCACAAATGTTATTTCCATAACGGACGGGCAAATATTTTTGGACACTGACCTGTTCAATAGGGGCGTGCGCCCAGCAATTTCGGTTGGAATTTCCGTATCGCGCGTGGGATCATCGGCGCAGGTGAAGGGATTTAAGCAGGTGGCAAGCCAGATAAAGTTGGAACTCGGACAGTACTATGAATTGTCAGCATTCGCGCAGTTTGGATCCGATCTGGATGAAAAAACAAAGGCGAAATTGGCACGCGGGGCGCGCATAGTGGAACTGTTCAAACAGCCGGCGCTGCGGCCGAAGAGCATTGCGGCGCAGATCATGCTGCTCTGGGCGATGAAAAATGGGCATTTTGACGGCATCGCAGTGGAGGAAATTGCATCCGCATCTGTCGCGCTCGAGGAATATGCGGATTTGCACTTCCAAAACCTGATGGCTGCGATCGCAAACAAAAAGATGCTGGGGGATTCGGAAGAGTCGCAGCTGTGTGAATTGGCAAAAAATTGGATAGCGGCGCGCAACGGGTGACGCAAACGACGGCAATGAAAGGAATAAAGGAGATTCGCAGCCGCATAAGGGCAGTGCAAAACACCGCAAAAATTACGCGTGCCATGCAGCTGGTGGCGTCATCCAAAATGCGAAAAGCGCAGCAATTGGTAACCTCCAGCAGACCGTACATGCTGCTTTTGACGGAAATCGCTGAGAAAATATCCCAGTTGAATCCGAAAAAATTGCGGCATCCATTTTTCGAGCGGCGGGACGTGAAGGTGCGAGGCATCGTCGTGGTCGGAACGGATAAGGGACTATGCGGAGCGTTTAACCAGAATATTTTGAAATTCGTAAGGACAAACGTCGCAGCTGGCGAAACGGTAAAATTCATAACCATTGGAAAGAAGGCGACACAGCTGATTTCACTGGCGAAATGCGACGTTATCGCTCACTTTAACGTGAGCGATCGCAGCGAGTACTATGAGCTGACTCCCATCGTGGAGTTCCTGAAAAATGCATATTTGACCGGCGAAATCGATTCCCTGGAAATAATTTTCGCGCAATACGTGAATCCTCTTGTGCAGGCGCCCACCGTGTGCCATATTTTGCCAATGTTGGATTTCGGGAATGAACTGGAGAGATTGCGTCAAATCACGCACACGGACGAGAATGAAATCATGGACGATCCGCGACCGACCATAATCGAACCGGACATCGCATCCGTCGTGGCGATGCTCTCCCAAATGCTGCTCAGCCAGAACATTTATCGCATAATTCTGGAAGCCAAGGCATCGGAACACAGTTCGCGTGCCGTGGCCATGCGCAGCGCAACGGATAATGCGGATACGCTGTCAAAGGAACTGTCGCTGGAGCACAATAGAATGAGACAGTCGGCAATCACCGGCGAAATCATAGAAATATCGGCGGCAACGGGAAATTTGTAGTATGGAAAACTCTGGCAAAATCGTGCAAATAATAGGAGCCGTTGTGGATGTTGCGTTCGACATCGGCAGTACTCCGGACATTTACAATGCGCTGCGAGTGGAGCACGATGTCGGCGGAAAACGAGAAAGTATCATTCTGGAAGTGCAGCAGCATCTTGGCAGCGGAATGGTAAGGACAGTGGCGATGTCAGCGACGGATGGGCTATGCCGCGGAATGGTCGCCGTTGACTGCGGAACCCCCATTGAAGTCCCAGTTGGCGAAGAGGTGCTCGGGAGGATTCTGAACGTCACAGGAACTCCCATCGATGGGTGTGGGGAGGTAAAAACCGCGAAAAAATACAGCATTCACAGAGCGGCACCGCCGCTGACGGATCAGGACACCGGTTCCCAGGTTCTGGAGACAGGAATTAAGGTTATAGACCTGATATGTCCGTTCCTGAAGGGTGGAAAAGTTGGAGCATTTGGAGGCGCCGGCGTCGGGAAAACTGTCGTAATAATGGAGCTGATACACAACATAGCCAATGAACACGGCGGATATTCCGTCTTTGCCGGCATCGGAGAACGGTCGCGCGAAGGGAATGATTTATTCCGCGAAATGTGCGACTCAAAGGTGATAGACACCGAAGATCGCTCAAAGTCAAAGGTGGCGCTTGTGTTCGGACAGATGAATGAGCCGCCTGGAGCGCGCATGCGCGTTGGATTGACGGGGTTATCCATTGCGGAATATTTCCGCGACGAAAAGCACCAGGATGTGCTGCTGTTCATCGACAATATTTTCCGATTTTCACAGGCCGGAGCTGAAGTATCGGCGCTGCTGGGGAGATCTCCGTCCGCAGTTGGGTATCAGCCGACGCTCAGCCAGGAAATGGGAAATTTCCAGGAGCGCATAGCGTCGACGAAAAATGGGTCCATAACTTCATTTCAAGCGGTTTACATTCCGGCGGATGACCCGACGGATCCCGCTCCGGCGAACACATTCACGCACCTGGATTCGACGATCGTTCTGGACCGCAAGATTTCCGCGTTGGCGATTTATCCGGCCGTTGATCCGCTGTCGTCCACGTCGAAGGCGCTATCCCCTGACATTGTCGGGGAAGAACATTTTCGCATTGCGCGCAGCGTACAGGCACTGCTGCAGCGGTACAAGGATTTGCAGGACATAATCGCAATTCTTGGCATCGACGAGCTGTCGGAGGAGGACAAACTCACAGTTTTTCGCGCGCGAAAGATTCAAAAATTTCTGTCGCAGCCATTCAATGTTGCCGAAGTGTTCACGGGATTTCAGGGGAAATACGTGAAAATTGAGGATACCATACGGGGATTTGCAATGATTCTCGACGGCAGTGTTGACAATATATCAGAAAATGATTTCTACATGAAGGGCACCATCGACGAGGTGATCGATGGAGGCAAAGAACAGGCGTAACCATGAAGTGCATAAAATTTTTGATTTCACTGAATATTTTGCTAATGATGAGTTCGGTGAATGTTTCAGCGGCGCCGCTATTCACGTCCAACGGCGGATTGAGCGGCAGATGTAAGAAGTTGTGTCGGGTGTTGAACGTCGACGATAGGGTTAAGACTGCCGAGCAGTTTAACGATTTTTTCCAGCGTGAATGCTTGCGACCAAAGGGAAAGGAACGCTGGGAATTGTACAAGTTGAACATCAAAATCGACGACGACGACCTTGATTCAATCATAGATGCCTGTGAAAAACTTGGCATGCTGTGCGACGTTCACCCGCGGCAGTCCTACTGCGACTACATTGTGATATTCGGGACCTCCTGCGATTCCATGAGGCGGTCCTGCGAATTCGTGCGCAATGAATTGATGACGATCATCAAAAAAAATAAAAACACCAGGATTTATTTCCTGATCGGGTCACGGCCACTGGACCCTCAAATTGATTCCAAGGGCATCATCAGCGATTTGGAAGCGAGGGGATTTCCATGCACGGAGGAATATGCCGCGCGCGTGATATGGGAAAAAGAGCTTTCCGGCCGCTCAGTATCCTGCGAATTCGTCAGCGTTGACGCAAAAACTCTGGGCAAGGCTCCAGGGGAATTAAAACGCGCCAATACGAGTGACACGGTGAATAAGCTATTGAAAGAATTTTCACTGAAGCCTGGCGCAATGTTGGCCGTCTCGATAAATCCATTCATCCCATTCCAGCACAATGTGCTGCGCAACCATCTGGCTGACGTCAAGTGGTTCGAGGGCGGAGGACATCTTGAAACCGTTGGCTATCACATTAATGTGAAAGAATACATCTCGCGCATGGGTAAACGTCGGCTTGTGAATGTCCTGCTGGACAACATCGCGCGCTGCGCCTATGAGGAAATGAAGCAGGTGCGGGCGAATGCGAAAACTGGCAGGCGTTCAGCGGCAAAGGCGAAAAAGAATATTTCCGCTTCCCCCGACAAGGCGCGCAGTGGGAAAGCAAATGTCGCCTCTGCGCAGGCCTCCTCAGCGGCCGAAAAATCTCCAGATCGGTGAAAATGCCATGCCGCTGCTGTTGAAAATTGTTACGCCGATTGGAATAGCACTCGAAAGGAGCGTGGAATCTGTGGTGCTGCCGGCAGCGGACGGAGAAATAGAGATTCTTCCGGGACATTTGCCGCTTGTGACGATCATTCAGCCTGGGGAATTGGTCGCCAAAGTCGATGGTCCGCGTGAATATTTCGCCATCGACGCTGGATTTGCCATGGTCATCCGCGATTCCGTGCTCGTGCTGACCGACGAGTCACTCAACATCAACGATGATGATTTGGCGGAAATAGAAAAAGCCGAGGAGCGCGCTAAAAGGGCACTCGAGGATGCGCGCAGTCGGCGTGAGGCCATGGATCCGGAGGAAATACGCAAGCTGGATGCCAAAGTGAAGTACCAGATGGCGCGAAAGCTGGCAAAAATGCAGCACTGATATTGCATTGTGTCCCATACAATTCCCTCAATGGATACGCTGATTTACTGTTTCACTGCGGTGATGGCGCACGGCGCTGGTTTTTGGCCCATTTTAGGGAAAGATGAAGCCGCGTGGGAGCTGGCACTTCCCACTGCGCCGTTTTGCTTCCAGTTTAGCTTTGGCGTGCGTGGGCGCAGCCCACGCACCGGCCGCATCCGCAGGATGCGGCCCGCTTCGCGCGCGCATGCGTTTTCGGGAGCTAAAGTGGGCAAAAAGTTAACGCGGACACCGCACACGCAGTAATATTTTCTTTTTTTGTCTTGCCAATGAATTTGTTGCCGCTATTTGCATTTGCGGATGTGTTCATTTTTTCTATCGCTGCTGACATTTATTTTGGTTTGCGTTAGCGTATTTGTGATACTGATTATTCTCATGCAGAGGCCGTCCGCAAATGCCGGCATGGGTGCTGCGCTCGGCGGTGGCGCTGCGGAATCGGCATTTGGCAGCGAAACGACGAAAATATTGACAAAGTGGACAGTGAGTGGCATGGTGATATTTTTCGCGCTGTCATTTGTGCTGTCGATGATGCACATCAGCTGCCACTACGGCAAGCGGACATATGCCGATGGCATAAAGTTGGAGAGTCTCATCGACGGCGATGAGTCGCAGAGGGAATGAAAACTTTGCGATACGCCGCGGCAATGGTGATCTTTGCCGTCCAATTTGTGATTTTTCCTGTGGCGGGGAATGCCATTGAAGTGTCCAATTTGCGCCATTTGTCCGAGGCGGATGCGCTGGCGTTCATGGAGTGCGCGCGCAATAATACCGTGCCAAATGGCACATGCGTTGGCGTTGCATTTAAGCTGTCCAAAGCGGGGAAGACGGGGACGGAAAAATATGGAAGTATCAGCTATGAGCGATCGGCCACAGGGCATGTTTTTCGCGTAAATTTCGATGAAGACGCCCGTTACATGGAATTCGGCAGCGCCCAATTGGAGGACAATGCGTGTGCCGTGCCGATGCATGAGCCATTTTTCGAGGGACTGATCTTTACGCCCGCCGATGTTTTTTTCTTCTTCCTAGAGGGAAATGAATATTCATACATTGGGCCATCAACGATAGCCGGGCGGCGCGTCCAGGAATTTCTGATGCAGACTGACATTTCCATCGGCGGCACACGGATCACACACACTAAAATATCCATCGATGAGAAATTTATGGCGGTGTTACGGGTGGATTTTTTCGATGGACCGAGGAAAGTTGCCAGGCGCATATCCGTCGGATCATTCAAAAACTTCGACGGCATTTGGATGCCGAAGACCGTAGAAATCGCAGATTTTAGAAATCGAAGCAGGGCGCGGCTGCACATACTTTCCGTGAAAACTTGATGCCAGGCACAGTGTGAAGTCACAGCTGCGGTGCGCATGCGTCTCTTTTTCCTAAATTTATTTGGACCGAGCCCGGCGCCAATGGCTAAGATTTATGGCATTGCATTTGCGCTCACGTTTCCTAAATTCGACGCCAGTGTTTCCGAAAGCACAAAACTGAAAAATACATCGGCAATTGAGAAAATAAGGAGAAGATTGATCCCGCTTCTGATGCTCTCTCTGGTGGTGGGCGGTTGCGTGTGGCATCAGAGAAGAAAGAATCACGTTTGCGGCGCACTGACACTCTATGGAAATGTGGAAATGAGACATGTTGACATTAGCTTCCAGGTGGACGGCGTCATCGAAAATATGACATTTGAGGAGGGAGAAGCGGTAAAAAAAGGCGACCTATTGGCCGCGCTCGACGACAGGGACTACAGGGCGAATTACCTAAAATCACTCGCCGAAGTCAATCGAGCAAAGGCTATTTTGAATGAGGCCATTTCCATTTTGGAGATGAATGAAGAGCTATACGGGCGTAATTTTATCTCCAGGCGCAAGTATATTTCCCACATAAACTCGCGGGATGAGGCGAATGCCGCCTACGAAGGTGCCATTGCGGCGAGCAGGTACCAGGAAAATCGGCTGAATAATAGCAGAATTTACGCGCCCGACGGTGGCACAATCGCGATGCGCATTCAGGAGCCGGGTGCGACGGTGAAAGCTGGACAGCCAATCTGCGCAATTGTCAAAGCAAGGCCGGTTTGGATAAGGGCGTACATTCCAGAGGCAAATTTGGGCAGCGTCACGCACGGCACTCCCGCGACGGTCACCATCGACACGATTGACAGAAATACCGGCAAAAGGAAGGAGTATGCCGCCCGCATCAGCTACATATCTCCAGTGGCGGAGTTCACGCCAAAAACTGTCCAAACGGAGGACCTGCGGACGTACTTGGTCTACAGAATAAATGTTTACATCGACGAACCGGACGAATCTCTGAAACGGGGAATGCCCGCCACCATAAAGATAAACCACAACGGCGGGGATAGGGCAAATGCCAAAGCAAGCGTGCATTGACATAGGAAATCTCACCAAAAGTTTTTCCGCCGGCAAGACAGTCGCCATTGAAAACCTGTCCATGGCCATAGAAAAAGGTCAAATCATCGGGTTAATCGGAGCGGACGGTGCCGGCAAAACCACGCTTTTGAGGCTCATGACTGGTTTGCTGCTCCCCGATTTTGGAAAGTTATGCGTATGCGGCCTTGATCCCACAGCGGACAAGGAGGCACTAAACTGCAAAATTGGGTACATGCCGCAGAGATTCGGGTTGTACGAAGATTTAAGCGTGATCGATAACATGAAATTGTATGCGGATTTGAAGAACGCAGACAGAAATTTCGATTCCATGCTCGACTTTGCGGATTTGAAGCGGTTTAAGTCGCGCTTGGCGGGAAAATTGTCCGGTGGGATGAAACAAAAGCTTGGGCTGATCTGCGCGCTCATGGGGAATCCGGAGCTAATTCTTCTGGATGAGCCATCAGTCGGCGTGGATCCAATTTCCCGCCGCGAACTCCTGAAAATGGTCAAAGGAGTCGTCGACGAAAATAGGACGGTCATTTGGTCAACTGCGTACATGGACGAGGCCCACGGATTTGACACTGTGATCGTGATCGACAAAGGTCGCAGTATCTATCGGGGGAATCCATACGACTTGGCTTCCAATGCGGCTGAGTTAGAGGGAAAAATAATTGAACTTATGGGCGGCTATGTGCAAATTTCGTCCCCGGTTGCCGAAAATTTCAGGGCAAAGCGAACAAATGTCACCTATGCCGTCGAGGCGCTCGGCCTGGCAAAGAGATATGGCGATTTTCATGCCGTCAGAGACAATACCTTTCGCATAAAAAAGGGGGAAATATTCGGGCTGCTCGGCCCAAACGGCGCCGGCAAATCGACATCGTTCAGGATGATGTGCGGCCTCATAAAACCCAGCGGTGGGACGGCGAAAATAATGGGGATCGATGTGGTGGAAAAGCCATCACTGGCGCGCTCAAACCTCGGATATATGGCGCAAAAGTTTTCCCTATACCCCAACCTGAGCGTTAGGCAGAATCTGGAATTTTTTGCCGGAGCCTACGGTCTCATTGGGAAAGATTTTGCGGATGCCATTGGCAGAATGACGAGAGTTTTCGCACTGGAAAAGTATTTGAACAGTAACTCCGAAGAGCTGCCTCTTGGCTATAGGCAGCGTCTTTCCTTCGCCTGCGCCCTGATACATAATCCTTCCGTTTTGTTCCTGGACGAGCCGACTTCTGGTGTTGACGTCATCGCGCGCCGCGAATTTTGGAATCACATCACATCGCTGGCAAAAAAAGACGTGACAGTCCTAATAACGACGCATTTCATGGACGAAGCGGAGTTTTGCGACAGAATAAGCCTTTTCTCCAAGGGGCAGACGATTGCAACCGGAACACCTGCGGAACTAAAGAAAAAGGCGGGGGCAAAAACCATGGAAAATGCATTCATCAATCTCATTTCCAAAGGCGAGGAGGAGACGCCATGAAAATCATCGTCGCGCTGATCAGAAAAGAATTTCTTCAGATTATGAGGGATCCGTCCAGCCTCATCGTCGCATTTATTTTGCCAACAATACTCCTGCTGATATACACCTACGGCATCAATTTGGACGCTGCAACTGTCAAAATTGGCATAAAGAATGATGATTCTAATGCAGAAATATCCAGCCTCATGGCATCATTTAGTCAAAACAAATACACGAGCGTGACCACCTATTTCGACCGCGAAGAAATGTGCAATGATATCGCAGGTGGGAAAATCAGGGGTGCCGTCACGATCCCCGGTGACTTTTCGAAGAAATTGGCGGCCTCGCGGGAGGCGAGCATTTCGCTGATCACGGACTGCACTGACATCAGCCAAGCCAGATACGCGCAGAGCTATGTTTCGGAAATTGTGAACGGGTGGCTCGTGGGCAGATGCGGTTCTGCGGCGCCACAGCGTGTCATCCTGTCGCCGCGCTTTTGGTATAATCAAAATCTCGATGGGCGCTGGGCGCTGGTCCCGAGTTCGCTGGCCGTCACGATGACGCTCATCGGAATTTTGCTTTCCGCACTGGTAATTTCGCGGGAGTGGGAGCACGGCACGATGGAAGCTTTGCTCAGCACAAGAGTAAAGCCCATTCACATCGTCATCGGAAAGTATGTGCCATACTTTACCGTTGGCATGTGTTCTCTGGCATTTAGCATATGCGTGATGGTCACTTTCCTCGGCATCCCATTTAGGGGCAGCTATCCAACACTGCTGCTGGTCAGCAGCCTGTTCCTGTTCGCCTGTTTGGGCATTGGCCTGCTCATGTCGAGCGTGCTGAAAAATCAGCTGCTGGCGAGTATGGCTTCCATTGTCGTTGGATTTCTCCCGTCGCTCATGCTTTCGGGAATGATTTTTCCCATAGGCTCCATGCCAAAAGTTTTCCAGTGGTTGACGCTAATATTGCCGCCAAGATACTATGTAAACTTCGTGAAAAGTGAGTTTCTTTCGGGAACAATTGCGCACAATGTTGCGGTCAATGGGACATTTTTGCTCCTCCTGGGACTATTTTTTTCCATGCTTGTGTACAGAAAAACGGCGAGGAGGATTGATGTTCGTGGCTAGGCTTCTTGCGCTGATAAAAAAGGAATTTTTGTCCATTTGGCGTGATCCCAAAAGCCGAGCAATCGTCATTGTGCCGCCGATTTTACAATTTCTCATTTTCGCCAACGCTCTGACGATGGAGATCAAAAACGTTGATCTAATGGTGTTGGATCGCTCCAATAGCTGTGAATCTCGCGAGTTCATAGCCGGATTTGAAGGCTCGAGATGGTTCGGGAAAATTCACAGGGCGAACACACTCGATGAAATTGCGACCGACGTGGAAAGACAAAAAATTGGAGCGGCGATCATCATCGATTCGGATTTTGCGCGACACATTAAAAGTGGCAAGTCCCCCAATGTGCAGATGATACTCGACGGCAGGTCTCCGCTAACGGCAACATCCATGAACGGGTATGCTTCGCAAATCGCAGCGGCTTTTTCCAAAAAATTGAATCAGCGCCAGGGAATTGACGGTGCGCGCATATGCATCGAGGTCAGAAATTGGTTCAATCCAAATGCCACCTATAAATGGTATCTGCTGACATCACTGGTCGTCATTCTTTCGCTGGTGGTTACGCTCATTTTGACCGCTCTTTCCGTTGCGCGCGAGCGGGAACTTGGAACATTTGAGCAGCTAATTGTTAGCCCATATACATCCTCCGAGATTCTGCTCGGGAAAACCATACCGCCACTCGCGCTTTCGCTGGCCATTCTTTCCGCAATGACGCTGATGGTGATTTTTATTTTTGGCATACCATTTACCGGATCCTTTCCGCTGCTAATTTTTTCCGCATTCGTTGCACTTTTATCGTTCGTTGGCGTTGGATTGTTCATATCCTCCATAAGCAAAAATCAACAGCAGGCAATACTGGGGGTGTTTGCGTTCATGATGCCGGCGATCCTGCTTTCTGGGTTTCTATCGCCAATCGAGGACATGCCGAAGGTCTTGCAGCACCTGACATACCTTAACCCCATACGATTCTTCATGAACATAAGCAGAGGGTTATTTTTAAAAAAAATGCCATTCGCCGATGTGTTCGCAAATCTCATCCCATTGGGGGCCGTTGCCGCCATAACTCTAACCATGGCGGCAAGATCATTCAAAAGAAACCTGGAATAGTCCAAATGACAAGAATTCTCCCAAAAAACATCAGCATGCTAGTCGGCGTATGGAATGCCACCATTGCCCATCGCTTTCAATAGTGCTTTTCGGCGTTCTTCGATTCGATTAAGCGGCACTATGGAACTCGCAGGCTGCTTTCTGCGCTCTTTGAGTTTTTTCCCAAATCTTCAATGAAGTTGTTAATGTTTGGCGTAGGGTTTTACTGCTGCGTTTAATTTTTTTTGCGCTTTTGATGAAGGCGCACAGCGCCATTACCATCCTGGTGAGTAATTGCACCTGTGCCACTGTTCGCCGTGCGCTGCGTCTGTTGAATGGGCTGCGGTTTGATATTTTTGGGCTGCGGTTTGATATTTTTGGCTGCATTTCGCGGATGAGAAGGCGGCATCGATTTGATATTTTGTGTCCGCGGATGCATAGAAATCGGTGGCATCTGTCTAGCAGCTGGAGCATCCTGCCAAGTTGCAGGCGGTGTTTGCTCCAGAATTGCTTTTTCTAGCGACGCAGGCATTTGCAATCCGTCACGCCTAATGGCATCTTTGAGCTCACTTCTCGCGAAACGTTCCAAATAACGCCTATGTCCTGCAATATTCAGTGACATGGCCATTTTATTTTTTTCCCAAAAAAGGTCGATATTTGGTGTCAATTTTCCGGGGTTTGCCTTTTCCACGGCGGTCGTAATGTCAGATATTTCTTTATCAATGGCCAGGATAGCTTGAATGTCATTACCTTGAGATTCGGGCCATTTAATCTTGGAATTCGAGATGTTGTTCTTAATTTCAATGCGCGAGTATATATCCACATTGCGATCTTTCCTCAGCGCATCATACAGATTCTCTGTTATTTTATCCATTACCGCCGTGGCTTTATCCTGACTTAAAGTACCACCTGTATTGAGCTGCTCCAGCGCTACGTTGATGGATCCCAGGAATTTTTTTGTTTCCTTTGATCCATTTCCATGTTGTCCTAGCAACTCGGCAACATTGTTCCTCATGTTCAGTAATTTTTCATGCAGTGATTCCTTCGGAGTGCTTGCATCCTTCGATGACAGAGGGGATGTCCCTGGGCCAAGAAGCTGCAATTCGAATTCCTTTTGCCCAAGTGTCGGATTTCCAGGAACTGACTTCACGCTTTCCATTTGGCTGGAATTGGACTTAGAGCTGCCAAAAATTTTGCCAAAAAATGATACAATTTTGCTCATGTGCGATATTTTACAATAAAATCGGTCGAATGCAACATTTTTATCCATTGCCGGCGTAAAATTAACGCTCCGTGCGGCTGGAAGTCACGGCTCGCAGTGCAATTGGAAGTCGCACCATCGGTGTGCCTCTGAAGTTCTGAGCCTCCGCTTGCTTCCATCATTTTTCTCTAAATTTGATGGCTGAGCACGTTGCATGCGACTGAATTTCCCATGGGGAAAGATTGCACCGACGATGGCGTTGCCGCCGATGATTGCCTCTGTGCCATAGCGCCGCTTTGGTCGGTGGATGATTCGCGACGCATGCTCCTTTCGGCTTGCCTATGCATGCGCCGTGGCTTCATTTATTCTCTTTAACATTTCTGTGATTTGATTATTAAATTCACTATTAATCTGAGCAACTTTTTTA
>JAITRI010000001.1 GCA_031288455.1 Puniceicoccales bacterium | reverse complement strand
CACTTCCCAGATATTTCACGGTGCATGCAGCCGCTATCACCGGAGCGAGCACTCCTGTTTTTGCTCCAAACAATGGTCCCGTTGGGCACCATCATTGGGAATCACACTTTCAATTATTGTCATTGGGACCACCGCAGTCACAAATGCCGTCGAAAAATTTACACATGATAGACAAAAGTTTACCAGATTTTTACCAAAACACAAGACCATTTCAATTGCCACGCAAATGTTGACCTAATCGGGCGGCAGCTGGAGTCGCTCGGCACTGCATAGAATGAATGGATGATTTTGCGGCTAAACATCATCACCACCATCGTCAAATAGTGGGACTCTCCTTTCATCCCATCCTTCCTGCTGATCGGAATCTTCTTCCGGCTGATCGAAATCTTCTTCCTCCCGATCGGAATTTTTTTCCTCCCAATCGGAATATGAGAATTGACCCATCTCCTCTGCATTTTTATTGGACATTTTGTCGAGAAAATTTCTAAGAACCTTAATCGCAGGTTTGATACCAAGAGATTTCACCATTGACAGCAGAACATGCGTTATTCCTTCTAGTATTTTTTTGAAAGGAGCTGGGATTGCCTGCCATACCAAAGATCTGATGCTTAATTTCTTATTTTCTGTACGCCGTGTGGGCTGTGTAAGGGGAGACTGTGAATCGTAATCGGATGCTTTAATATTTTCTGTGTATTCCAACGAGCCATACTGGCGTGACACACTGCGGTCCTTCTCTTCACTATTACGCTGAATATTGTAAAAACCACTCACGGCTATAAGGAGTTTACCAGATTTTTACCAAAGTGCAAGACTATTTCAATTGCCGCAGCAACATTTGTGGGACAATGCGGGTACATTTGCTGCGCGCCGTCAAAGAGTCAGCCGGTTGAAATGAAATTTTGCGCAGCCTGCGCTAGTCACACTTTTTGGGAGCGGTCGCGAAGTGCAGTTTTATGAAATTTTTCAGCTCACCGTGTGAAAATTTTTCCACGATGGCATTCGCCTGTTCAACTGTGAGTTTCCCGGCACCTTTTCCTATTTTGAAACCGGCTTTCTTCGAAAGGTCATCCATCCTTCTGTTGTACTGCGCCCTCGCCAAAATCGATGCCGCCGCAACCACGGGATCCTCTTCCGCTTTCGTGCGCATGCGCAGGTCAAAGCTGCTGTCCTTCAGAAAACTCTGCACGATTGGTTTTTTGGAAAACTGGTCCAACATGCCCCACGGAACGCGTCGCTTCTGCAGTGCATTTTTCAGCGAACAGGAGTGCATCCAGCCGAGCAGCGTGTTCATGTTTCCGCCAAATTTTCCATACAATTCGTTGTACTTCGCCATGGAAACACTCGTGACGTGGCATGCGCAATCGGACTTCAAAATCTTTGACTCCAACCCGAAGATTTTACCATCGCTGGAAATATTCTTACTGTCCCGCACGCCATCCGCCATCCACCGCTTGACAGTGGCACCTCCAGCTATGACGCATGCGGTAACGAGCGGGCCAAAGAGATCCCCTTTCCCGCTTTCATCCATGCCGGCATGCTCCTCAAACCACTCCGGATGTGCCACGTCATCGTAGCCGAAGGAGGCGCACAGCGTCACATGCGGCTCCAGTTCAAATTGTACGAATTCGGCGGTCTTTTTCCCCTGAATTACCAGTTTTCCGCTGTCGTAGGCGATGACGCTGATGCCGTTGCCCCTGAAGGCGAACTGCGCGTAGTCAACGGAGTACCTTTCGAATCCTTTGCCGATGCACAGCTTGCGCAGGGCTTGCATCTGGGCCGCATCAAGCTTAGCCGCATGCGTCGAAACTGCGCGCCCGCATCCCAAATCGTCCGATTTCACACCCATTGCCGCCACACTGCCGCCTCAATCGACGATGTATTCGCTTTTCACTGGCAAAGACAACCGTTTGCCATTGCGCTCAACCGCGACATCTATCACACCTCCATCGCCGCAGAAAAATATCGCGTTGTGCAAATCTTCCCTGTAGTGCACTGGAAATGTTCCGATTTTTTTGATGACATCTCCAGGCTGCAACCCGGCTTTTTCCGCCTCCGATCCGGATATGATTTTCGAAATAACAATTTCCTGTCCCTCGTTGAACCTGTACTCCGACTGCACTTCAACCCCGATGTTGGCATGTTTCACGGAGCCATTTTTCACCAGCTCCCCGAAAACTTTCGAAAGCGCGCGCTTCGGCAGAACGAAACTCGACGACATTTCCGGCAGCGACGCTATCATCATTCCGACCAGGTTGCCGCGCAAATCAAAGACGGGAGCTCCACTTTCTCCGCCGCAGAATGGCAAATTCGTCCGCAAATATGTCGTCAGAAACATATTGTCGCTGTAGGAAATGTTCTTTCCGGAAATGTTCCCCAGTTCGGGCGACGGGTCCATTCCCAGCTTGCACCCGACGAATACGACGAAAGATCCGATGCTGGCCAACGACCTTTGGTTGTCCTCCGACACATCGACTATTCCAAACTCACTGGGAGGGCGCAGCAGCCTCAGAACCGCCACATTTGTGTGGGCGTCGGATCCGATGCACTCCGCTGAATATGATGCCCCCATGTAATCGATCCATATCATGTGCGCATTTTTCACAATCGATGCCGACGTCAGCACATGTGCCCTGTCGGACACGAAAAATCCAGATCCTGCAATTACCTGGTTCGATGAGACCTCATCCGCAGATGTTTCAGGAAATTTTGACACGCAGACGACGCGCGCAACGGCACTTTTTTTACCGTTGAAAACATCCACAATCGCATTTTCAAACTGCGGCAGAATTGGCATTTGCGCGTGGTCTTCGCGCTGCACACTGGCGGGTGCAGGAGCGACAACCTTCGGCGCTGCAACGGCCGATGTCCACGCTATCCGAGAGCAGCAAATGCAAAAAACAGCAACACTTACTATGGCGTAGCGGAACTTTCGCACAAATTTCGCCATCTCTCACCTATATCTTTGACAGCAAATGTCCACCACGCTGTGGCATCAGGATGGCGTCGCGCACGTAGCACACACCGTCACTGGAATAGCTCATGCTTCTGACGCCAAGTTTCGCATCGGCGTATATTCCATTGGCGTGCATGCTGTCATTCGTGAATTTCACAGGGCCGTCCACAATTCCATGAGCCACGCGCACGGACTCGCCACTGGATCCATGTCTGACCGCTGCAACCGCCAGCACCAGTGACAGCGACAGCGCTCCCACCGAACACACCACACGCCTGAAATTCAGCCATGCGCACAGCGTAGAAAATATTCCCCTGCGTCCGGGATCTCGCATTGCCGCGAGACGTCTATTCTCGAAGGAGCGATCAAACTCCTCCCACGCTTCCGCAGACGGCGTCTCGAACCTCTTCAGCTGCAGCAGCTGTCTGAGCCTGCCGTCATCGCCACTTCCTAGTGTGTCCTTCATCGCAAATATTTACACAAAAAAGACTTCAGCTGTTCCTTTGCGTAGTGCAACCGCGACCTAACGGTGCCTTCCGAACACCGCAAAATGGACGCAACTTCAGAGGATTGAAGCCCCTCTATTTCACACAAAACAACAACGGTCCTATGCTTATTTGACAGCTTCTGCAGTGCAACGTTCAAATTTTCTTGCAGTTCTTTCAAAAAGATTGCCCTTTTGGCGTCCTCCACATCCGCCAGAACATCTCCGTAGGACGCATGCGCACACTCCTCGTCAATGTTTTCGAGGCTGAAAAACCTGCGCAATCTGTGCCTGTTAATGTGCGTAATGGCAGAATTCACGGCGATTCTATAGAGCCACGTAAAAAATGCAGATTTGCAGTTGAAGTGTTTTATGCCGCGATAGGCCTTTATGAAGACCTCCTGCGTGATATCAAAGGCATCGTCCCTGTTCGAAGTAACGTTGTACACGACGGAAAATACCCTTTCCCGATACTTTTTCACAAGCACATCGAACGCTCTTGAGTCGTTGGCTTTGACGCGCTCAATGAGAGACAAATCCTCACATCTCGACCGATTTGCCTCGCAGTCATCGCATGCAATTCCGCTGCGCGATACTATGCCTCTAACATTCACCGATGCCATTACACGGTACAATAAGTTTGCATATTGGCAACCTCTCATTTTATTGGGCACTGTTTTTGTTACCAATGGATGTCGTAGAATACGGACTGAGCGCCGTGATAGTGGCGAGAAATGCCGAGAAGACAATCGCCGGATGTCTCCAGTCGATAGTGCCGATTGCCGATGAAATAATTGTTGTCATAAACGATTGCACCGATGACA
>JAITRI010000069.1 GCA_031288455.1 Puniceicoccales bacterium | reverse complement strand
AATCACATCCTCTGGAACTTCGATGCCGAGGATCTCTGCGGCGTCGAAATTTACAAACAATTCCATTTTATTGGGAAATTCCACGGGCAAATCTGACACATTTGCACCGCCTAAAATTTTCGCCACCATTTCACCCGTCTGCCGACCAATGAAATACTGATTTGGGCCAAGTGCCGCGAGTGCACCCATGGGAACTGCATCCGTATCGCTGACGTAAACGGGAATGTTGGCGGCATTCCCGGCGCGGAAAATATTAGGCAAACAGCTCAACGCGGTGTTGTCATTGCTTATGAAAATCGCATCCACACGGGAAGCTAAATTCACCGCCGCCTGTGAAATGTCCGCCATTTTCGCAACGCCCTGCTTGACGAGCGCAAGGCCAAATTGCGCAACGATCGCATCAAGTTTTTCCACGATGCTCACGGAATTTGCTTCGCCGAAATTATAAATTATTCCGAGTTTTTTCATGGAAGGTTGTATTTTCCTCATCAACTCCAGCTGCGGCTCAAGCGGAACAAAATTCGACACTCCGGTAATGTTCCCGCGCGGAGCGCTCAAATCCTCCACAAGGCCGGCTCCTACCGGATCGGTGATTGAGCTGAACACAACTTTGCACTGTCCAGAATTCGCATATTTGCACATGCTCTGCGCCGATACTGTCCCCACGCAAACGACGACATCGGGCAACTGATTGGCAAATCTGTTGGAAATTTGTGCCGCAAGCGCGGCATTTGCCTGCGCCGATTCCACGCGAATATCGGCCGTTTCTTCCTGCGAAAATCCAGCATCGGCGAGAGCATCGATTATTCCGCGCACAGTCTCGTTGAGTGCCGGATGCTCGACGAATTGATTGATTAGAATCAATTTTCGCTTCACCACACCGTTTGGCTTCTTTGCGAAAATCGCAAAGCCGGCGATGATCAAAATCACCGCACAAATGGAAATTTTTATAAAATTTTTCATTTTTCACTCTTTATGTTTAACTTGCCCAATATCTTTCTATATCCGCCGTATGGCTCATCCCTCAAAAATCTTGCGACGCGGCCTATTGTGGTCACACTAACGCCGGTGTTTGCTTTAATTTCTCTGTATGATATTTTTTTTATCTGCAGCATCTGGCAGACGATCCACCGTTCGGAAAGTGCCGCTATTTCCTGCGGCGTACAAATGTCTTTCATAAAATTTATGGCCTCCTCCCTTGTTTCCAAAAGCAGCAGCGCATCGCACAAATCAGTCAGCTTCAAGGAATGCTGGCCGCTGCTACAATTGGCGCGTTCGGCGGGTGTAAATTGCTGTTTTTTGCCGCGCAACAGCTCCATTATTTTGTTTCTAATCACTTTCATTGCACTATCGCACTAGTTTACTAGTATGCTAGTACAATAGTACAGCCTTCGCCGAATGTCAATGAAAAATTTGCAGCGCGCTGCGCGCATTGGTGCCGCTGGCGCATGGCTCATAAATTACGCTTAATTTGATTATTTGATTGGCAGAGAAACTGGGCAACATGGAGAAAAAGAAAATGTACGCGGCTCAGTTCACACAAAAAAATATTGCCATGGCAAAGGAGATGAGATGAAGCCGAAAAATTGTCAGACGGGCACAATCGCCATTACTTCTGCCCGACGCCGTGGACTTCTGATGTGCGTCGAAACTGCGATTGCTCAACTGCGCAGCGACCATAAATTTTCAGCATGAGGCGATGCGTGGAGATCATTGGCATAGGAAAAATCCGTGCGGCGCAAGAGTCAGTGCCATCAGATGAATTGGAATGGCAAAAAGTAAACTGTCGGTGAGGTCGAAAATTCCTCCTATTCCCGGTAGAATTTTCCCGGAATCCTTTTCATCGGCAAGGCGCTTTATGGCCGATTCCGTCAGATCTCCAGCCAGTGCCATCACCGCCAGCAGCGTGGAGTAGCACATCGCCAGCAGCGTATTTTTCATCCAATACAGCTGATGCGCCGGATACACAAACGCGATGTGGCCGACTACGTTTGCGCAGAGAATTCCACCGATGACGCCCTCAATGGTTTTATTGGGACTGAAATCCGGTGCCAGCTTGCGTTTCCCGAAATATTTGCCGGCGAACATTGCGCCGATATCACATGCTTTCGCAGCGGCAGCGGCGTAGAATATCATCGCCATTCTGCGGGCATCGGTCACGTCCTTCGCAAGAAATGCGATGGGGAAACAGCACATGAATGGGACATATAGTACCCCGATCGCGGTGGAAATCATGCATTTTTTTACACGCTCCAGTGAGCGGGAAAGCAGCACCACCGATGCGACTGTCGCAATCGCTAGCGTTAGGTGTGTCGCCAATTGTGGGGCTAAAATGGAATTAAATCGGGCATTTCCTGTCCCGTGTGCGGAAAAATATGTGGCCAGCATCAGAAAAATTCCACAAATTTCTCCGGTGGCGACCAATGGACGCTGTCCCATTTTCTTCAGCAGTGCGTAAAATTCCACCTGTGTCATCGTCCCGATGACAATTATCAAAAACACCAGGCCGCGCACGCCGCATTTGTAGGCGGCAAACAGCACTGCCACTATGATCGCACTGCTAAGTGCTCGCTTCGTCATCGACATTTCCCATCCTCCTTTCTCTGTGTCTGTAGTCATCAATGGCACACGAAAATTCTTTTTCCCCGAAATCCGGCCACAGCGTCTCCGTGAAATACAACTCAGAGTACGCCGATTGCAGCAATAGGAAATTGCTCAGCCTCTGCTCCCCGGATGTGCGAATTATCAGGTCCGGATCCGGCAAATCAGCCGTGTCCAGATATTTTCTGAAGCCGCTCCATCGGAGACTACTGGTGTCAGATCCATTGTCACTAAAAAAATTCCCAATGGCGCGAATTATTTCGTCGCGCGCACCGTAATTCGCGGCGATGGTCAAATGGAAATCAGTAAAGTCCGCCGTTTCACGCGTCAATTTTTCCATTGCACTCCGCAGATACTGCGGCAGCGCGGAAATATCACCGATTGTCCTGAAGCGTATTCCATTGGCCAACAACTGTTTGCGGTATCTTCTCAGAAACATTTCCATAAGGTTCATCAGGAAATCGACCTCCGCCTTCGGCCTCGAGAAGTTTTCCGCGGAAAATGCGTACAGCGACAGATATCTGATTCCAATTTTTTTCGCCGCCGCAAGCACATTTTTAACGGATGATGCGCCGCGACGATGCCCATCGCATCTCGGCAATCCGCGCGCTTTCGCCCAGCG
>JAITRI010000030.1 GCA_031288455.1 Puniceicoccales bacterium | reverse complement strand
GGGCTGGATCTGGTTGAAATTTCCCCAAACGCCGACCCTCCGGTGTGCAAAATTTTGGATTTCGGCAAATACAAATACGACGAAAGCAAGAGGAACAGAGGCACGCCGAAGCAGGCATCTTCGAAGATAAAGGAGATCAAGTTGCACGTTGCCATCGATTCGAATGACTACAATACGAAAAAGCGACGCGCGGTTGAATTTCTGGAACACGGCAACAAGCTCAAGCTGTCGCTGATGTTCCGCGGTCGCGAGATGGCGCACACGGAATTGGGCTTCGACCTCGTAAAGAAGTTTGCCGATGAAATTCGGGCATATGGCACGCCGGACGCGACTCCGAAAATATTCGGCAAGGTGATTTCCGTCACGATGTCCCCGTGCGCGAAAAAACAATCGGGCTCGGCGGCGGAACGAGCGCAACAGATTTCCGCAGCGCCGAAGATTTTGGATGCCAGTGAGCTGTTGAAGCTAAAATGACCGTCCCATGGGAACGCGGGTTGTAAAATTTTTAATCCATGCGTTTCTGTGCACGTGCGTGATATTTTTTCCGCGCAGCAGCGGATGTGCGCACGGCATTGCGCTGGACAGGATCGCCGCCGATGGGAATTTAAAAATGCTATCGGCGCGCTCGTTCGGAGGGAACGGCATAGAATTTTTATTCGTGGAAAATTCTAGGATTTTTACGTTTAACGGCATACGCATGCCACTTGGGTTTGCAGTGACGAAAAAAGGCGGGAAGTTTTTCGTGGAACAGTCGGACTACAGATGCCACATTTTGCCGCTGCTGCGTCCAAAATTCAACGGCGGGGGGCTGCGGACCATCGCCATCGACGCCGGACATGGCGGCGCCGATGAGGGCACAGTCTCAAAGCATGGCGAACTAAGGGAAAAGGTGCTGACGCTGGACATTTGCCATAGGCTCGCGAAGCTGCTGCAAGCGGCCGGATATCGCGTTGTGCTCACCCGCAGCGCCGACATGAAAATTCCGCTGTTCGAAAGGTCTCGCATCGCAAATTCTGCCTCTGCCGACCTATTCGTGAGCATACACTGCAATTCTGCGCCATCTCCGGATGCGAGCGGCATAGAGGTGTTCCTCTTGACCCCGATGGAACAGGCGTCTTCCTATCAGCCGCCGCGGCAGGCGCTGGCCGAGAGGGTTGCCGGCAATGGATTCGATGCCATAAACATCGTTTTGGGATACTGCCTTCAGTCGGCCGCCGTCAGTGGCGCGTCCGCCGTTGACCGTGGTGTCAAACACGACAGATTCGCAGTGTTGCGCGGGTTAAACTGCCCCGGTGCATTGGTGGAGTGCGGCTTTCTGTCGAATCCGCGGGAGTGCAAAAAACTCGCATCCGCCGCCTATCGCGATCGACTGGCGCGTGCGCTATTTGACGGCATAGTCAAATTCGATGGAAAGCTCTGCGGTCGTGTCCGGTCCACAAAATAAGCATTGCGCCCGCATGGAAGAATGGCAATGGCTGCGTCTTGCGTTTGAATTCGTGCATTCCGTCCTGTCCGCATCTCCGAAAAAGTGCGCGAGGTGCGCCGTTGCCATTCTTCCCCCGCCCCTCGCCTTTGGCGAGGGGCGGGCCGGCGGCTCGCTTGTGTGCCGTGGCGCGAAACGGGCCCGTCTTAGCGCGCGAAGCGGCCCGCATCCGCAGAATTGCGGATGCGGTGGGTGCAGGGACTGTGTCCCTGCCAGCCGGAGGCGTCCAAACTGCGCTGCGCCTGATCTGCGAAGCGTTGGCTGGCATTTCCGCCGCCGGCGTATTTCCCAAAGCGCGTCATTTGCCGAAGCGGAATATGGTAACGTCCCCATCTCCGAAGGCGTAATCTTTCCCTTCGGACCTAATTTTTCCGGCATCGCGGGCGGCGTTCCACCCGCCGTGCGCAATGAGTTCATCGTATGGAATGACGTCGGCGCGGATGAATCCCGCCTCGAAGTCTCCGTGGATGACGCCGGCGCACTGTGGCGCTTTCATGCCGATGCGAAATGTCCAGGCGCGCGTCTCATCCTCTCCAGTTGTGAAGAAAGATGCCAGTCCGAGTGTCCCGTAGATGTTCTCCACCAGCTGCGAAACTCCACTGTCGGAGATGCCGAATTCCATCAGCAGCGCCTCCGCTTCTTCCGCCGAAAAGTCGCACATGTCCGATTCAATCTGTGCGCATATGGCATTGACGCGCGCGGTCCCGGTTTTGGTCGCGTATTCCCTGACGGCGTCCACAAACTTATTTCCAGCGCCCGATGCCATGTCGGCTATGGACACCTCATCCACGTTACAGGCAAAGATTACCGGTTTTGCAGTGAGCAGGTTAAATGACACCATGCGCTGCGAAGTCCATTCGTCGCGCCCAAGTGAACCGGCGAAATTCCCGGCGTTAAGGTGCTGCACGATTATCCGCAGCAGCTCGACGTTTTCCTTTGCCTCTTTGTCGTCCCCCTTCGCCTTTTTCAAGTTTTTCTCCAGCTGATTTTCAGCGGACTGCAGATCCGCCAGCAGCAACTCCGTATTTATTATTCCTATGTCCCGCAGCGGGTCGACGGTGCCGGACGTGTGCGCAATGTTTGAATTTTCGAAGCAGCGCACGACGTGTACTATGGCATCCACTTCGCGGATATTTGCCAAAAATTTGTTGCCGAGCCCGTCCCCTTTGCTTGCGCCGGCCACCAGTCCTGCGATGTCGACGATTTCTATGGCCGCTGGGATTATCTTCCCGCTGTGTGACAATTCCGCCAGCACCTTCAGTCGGGCATCCGGCACCTCTATCACTCCGACGTTCGGCTCGATTGTGCAGAACGGATAATTTTGCGCATCGGCTTTCCTCGAGCGCGTCAGCGCATTGAACAGTGTACTTTTCCCAACATTTGGTAGGCCAACTATGCCCGCCTGCAGCATGTGGCGGATCCTGCAGACCACACACCAAAGTCAATTATTAAAATTGACGTCCGTCGTTGCAGCGTTTTTCCGCGACCGTGCACAGTACGATGCTCTGCCACGCCAATTCGCGTATGTCAAACAGAGCAGTTGTGAAATCCGACGCGAACCAGCGCATGCGCGCATCCGCACAGGGCAATTTTTTCAGCGCCGACAATGCCGCATTTACGGCCGCCATGACATTTTTAAAGTGGCAGACGCTGAGCATGTATTCGAGCGCATCGATGTTGGCAATTCCACTTATCATCTCGGTGCGCATTGTGTTCATCAGCTTGGCGAAATTCCAGCAAACGGGTGCGGCAACGCCATCTCCGCTCGCCAGTAGGAAATCCCAAATCTTTTCCATGAAGAAAAATATTGCCTTGGATGCGATGTTTACCGGGTTTTTGTGGAACGTTACCACTTCCACCTGATCACCATTGTAGGCTGCGTCGTCACCACTGAATGTGATCCGTCGCCATTTCATTGCCGCGAAGATTACATCCAGGTGATTGGAAACGTGGCGACTTTGCACGAAAAGCCTAAAAAACTTCCCCGCTTCGGCGTCTATCGCCGCCAAATAGGAGTGCCATTCCCTTTCATTCAGCGTGAATGGGAAGTCCTCGTCGCAATCATCCGTGTCGTGGGAAAAATATTTTTCGACGCTCATCCGCTTACTTTCCCCTAAAAGACTGTTCATTAATCGCGTCTTTGCAATAAAATTCATCATTTGCCGCGGCTGACGTGATGCTCAAATCGGCGGCATCGCCAGCTCCTTCCTTTTCCACAGGCCTCATAGAGTCCTGTGCATTGTAGTATACTCTGTCCAAAAACAGTCCGTTGGCGGGCAGGCATTCTCTCCTGAGTTGCGCGGAAGCGTCCAAATGCCCGGCCAATGCCGATGCCAGTGTGGCGGCGTCGATTCTTCCGAGTCCGACCTGCAGCAGGCATCCGGCCATGATGCGCACCATTTTGTACAAATATCCGCTCCCTTCCGTGACAAACGTTATTCTTCGGCCGTCGCGGATGAATTGCATTTCGCACATTGTCTTCGCCGCGCTGCCGCTGCTTCCGCCGCCATTTGCTCCGAATTGTGAAAAATCGTGGCGCCCGAGGAAAATTTTTGCCGCCGCATTCATCGCATCGGTATCCGGGCGCATGCGCCCCAAACAGTGCACATAGCGGTAGTCAAACGGTGATGCCGCGCCCTCCAGCATGCGATACTCGTAGCGCTTGCGCACCGCGGAAAAGCGCGCGTGGAATGTGTCAGCGACATGTTCAGCCGCAAAGACCCGTATTTCCATTGGAATGCCGCAGTTGATCGCGGCAATCAGCCGCGATTCTCCCCATTGCCAATGGGCGTCAAAGTGGAAAACTTGGCCATTGGCGTGCGCGCCGGAATCTGTCCTTCCGCTGCCGTGGATGCGCACATGTTTATCGAAAATGAACCGCAGCCGCGCCTCGAGAATATCCTGAATTGCACTGGCGCAGGACTGGCTCTGCCAGCCGTGGAAATCAGTTCCGTCGTAGCTGCAAAGACATTTCCATCTCATGGCGTGTTTAAATTTTCACGCCTTGGACTTTTGCCGCTGCGATGTTTTGTTCCAGTTCAGCAGGAAGAAAAACGTACCGAAACAGGCGCACACCACGAAAAACAAAAAGGCGGTGTCCCACCCCCATTTGTCGGCAATCTTCCCAACTCCATATCCGGAAATTGCGCTGCCCAAGTATCCGAATGTGCCCGTCAGGCCTGCTCCCGTTGCCGCTGCGCGGCGTGATCCAAATTCTGCTCCCGACACGCCAACCAGCGTCTGTGGGCCGTATATGAAAAACCCTATCACGAAGAGAAATGTTGTGTTGACCAATGGCGAATTGGACGGGATTTTCCAGTACAGCAGAAGCGCAACGATCAGCGCCACCATGAAGTAAAATGATGTGCAGTTGCGCCGTCCGCCGAATATTTTGTCCGATGCCCACCCGGCGATAAATCCTCCGACTGCGCCCATCAGTTCAAAGGCAACGTTGGAGTAGGCCGCCTGCATGACGCCCAGTCCCTTTGCCCTTTGTAGAAATGTTGGGGCCCAGTTGAAAAATCCCATGCGCACAATGTACACGAAAACATTTGCCATGCAAACGTACCACAGGGATTTGTTTGGAAGAATGTGCTCCATGAACATTTCCCTAAACGTTGCATTCTCATCGCTCGAGTACTTCGCTTCTTCCACCAAATTTTCCTTTTCGGCGATCGATGGCAATCCCAGCGATTGCGGATTATCCCGCAGTCTTTCGAAGAGGAAAAACGCGAGCAGTATTGCAACCGCCGCCGGGATGAAAAATACATAGCGCCATCCAAAGTGTATCAATATTTTCGATCCGTAGATCAATATTACTATGCTGCCCAGCTGATGGGAAGCGTTCACGATGCCCCATTTCGTCCCCAATTCATGGGGCGAGTACCACTGGGTCATCAATCGCGATATGGGAGGCCATCCGGCGGATTGAAAAATTCCATTGGCGGCGTAGCACAGGATGAATACCCACAGCGAATTTGCAACGCCTATGAATATGCTGCACAGCGCCGATCCAATTAGTCCAATTGTCATGAACCATCTGGCATTTGTTCTGTCGCAGATGGCGCCGTTGATAAATTTTCCGAGCCCGTAGATTATCGAAAATGCAGTAAACACCCAGCCAATATCGGCATTTGTGTAGCCAAATTCGTGCAGCATCTTCGGCGTAGCCACCTGAAAATTTTGTCGCACCAGGTAAAACGTTGCGTATCCAATAATCAGCGAATATATTATGCGAAATCTCCAGTACTTGTACTGTTTGTCAACGAATTCATCCGCTACTTTTTCTTTTCTTCCGGTGGCGCTCATGGCATAAAATTTAAACGATGCACGCAGCCTGCCACTATCAATCCCAAAAGCAAATTTTTACTGAGATTTGAAAATTTTTCCAACGCAAACGGAGGGAAAATGAAAATTTTTGCGCTCCCGCTGTGTCCACCAGCAAATTTGCATTGACTTTTTATGGAAATTTTCCCGCGCCATCGCGTCGATTTTTGCAAAGTGCAGGCGTTCGCATCGGCGACTCCCTCCGGCGGCACAGACAAAACGGCGCAGCGGGAAATGCAAACTCCCGTGCGCTTTCACCTTTTGCCTAAATTTATGGTAGTTTACTGCTGTTATAAATCCCAATATTGGGGACACTTCTCATATGGATCACAGGCGCCATAGAAGTCATTGTGAAGCCACAGATCTTCAAAATCATACTCATGAATTATCTCAATTTTCCAATAGTCATCATCGCAGGTGAGTTTTTTGGCGATTTCACATCCTCTGGCGTTGTTGATTGCCGCTAGCCCGAATTTAACAGCCTTCTCGTCGTTTGGACTGCGCAAAAGAATGCAATCATACGCCCTGGCCTCATTTCTGTAGGCGGAAAGAGATTTTTCGTAGGCACTTCTCAGTGTGTCTCTTTTTTCTTTCATCCACTCATCTTTGTCTGGACACTCGGCCAGCTCGGTCAACAAGTTCTTCAACTTTCTATCCGCGATGATGCGCGTTTGCACCGCGATTTTAAGAATATAGTCAGCGTCGAAATGGTTATCAAATATCATATCCATCAGCTCTGCGCGCGTCTGCAGTGAATTAAGCACCTTTCCACTAAGCAGCTTAATATTCAAAGCTACTTCTGGTGCAGCTGCTTCCAATGTTTGCCGTGAATTTTGGGAATCATTCGAAATCGCCTCTTGCAGTAGCGCGGCGGTGCTGGTGGAATACGATTTGATGTTTTTAAAATCCAGCCGAATTTGTTCACATTTGATTTTAATGTGTGTATTTTCCCCGCTACTGAAGTCGCCATTGGATTCGGCAATTGCACGCGTCCTGGGATCAAAGATTTCATTGTCCGGGCTATGCGGCGCATCGCTGCCGCATTTGGTGGAATTGCCTGCGGTACCATTTGCCGGCGTATTGCCATGCAGCGTAGCTTCCAACATTTTCCACCGATTTTCCACATCCACATGGGCGGCCATTACACCTTCAAATCCTGTTTTTATCACTTCCAGTATTTGCTTTAGCCTATCGCAATAGCCCTGTTCGGTCGACTGAGTGGCATCGGGAATTTCGACAATTTTCACGGGAACGTCGTGCGGTTCAATGATTATTTTATTCGCCATCTGCTGTGCCGTTTGAATTATGATATGCCCCTGCACATCGCCATATTTGGTCAATATTGAATTCTGCAGCTTTCCAATTTGTTCGTCGCACGCCGCAATTGTGTCCGGCAGCGCTGCTTTCGCCGCGACGCTGCTGTCTCCATCTGTGGGTTCAATTCTGTCCGGTGGCGCTTTTAGTGTCTTTTTCGCGTTGCTGCGGTTGCCATTCATGGCCGCAAGTCTATCCAGTAGCATTTGTATCGCTTTGTCTGTGTCATCGCTGGCGACAGTGTCCGATAGCGCTTTTATTGTCTTCGCCGCGTCGTCGCAGCTGCTATTTAGGATTATAATTTTGTCCAGTAGCGTTTGTATCGCCTTATTCGCATCGTCGCCCATGATCCCAATGGATATCTTGTCCATCACTTTTTCACACATTTTCATCGCACTGTCGCATTTGAACTCAATGGACACATTATTCGTATTTTTTTCCAATTCTTGCTCCACCGGGACATCCTGTGCTGCGCTCAGGTTGAGAAGATTTTTAGAATTTGCGTTCGCCGCCACATCCCATGCAGTGTTCTGCTGGTGAAAATTTTTAGAAATTTCCACAGCTTCAATCACCGGTTGTGCTAGGGCGCCTCCCGCATCGTCAGCATTGGCCATGTTGCCATTGATTTGGACTTGCGTGACATTTATCATGCAAATCATAATTGCGTTTGTCGCGACGACTGTCAATCATTTTTTACGAACATGCACCGCGAAGGATTGTGATTTTCGCAGCGGATTGGATAATCGCCGGCGGAGTGCGGGAGTTTTGTGGCGAATGCTAGATAATTCGGCGTTTCGAGCCGCTGGTGCGCGATAAAAATGTGGAAATTTCTTCCGCCGGCTACGATTTTCGCGCGCCTGTGCCGCACGTGCGCCTGCGAACTATTAATAATATGATGGGTATTGATTTTCGTATTTTCCAAGCACGTATTTATTGAGCGCTTGCATTCTCTCCGTCGCACATGCGTTGTCGTTCAGATGTGCAGTTTTACTATTCGTCTTCGCCTCGATGCACTCTTCATTCGTAAAATTTACCGCGTCTTTCGCCATCGCATCATACGTTTGCCCTGCAATTTTGTGTGCTGCGATCAACGTCGTATATGCATCACACAGTTTCTTTCCCACCTCACTAAGGCGCTTATTTTTATCATCGAAACTCATGGGAGATGTGCTGAGTTCAATAAACAGTAGATCTGTGCGCAATTCTTTTACTTTTTCCTCCGCTGCAGAAACTTTGTCGTTGGCAATTTCTATGCTATTCAGGATTTTCGACTTATCGCTAGAATTTATGCCAGCAGCGCTTTCGGCAGTTTTTAGAGCAGTGTTATCGGCGAGGCTTTTCTCCGTTCCCTCAGTGGAACCTGATTTGATATCGGTGCTAGCTGTATCCTTTTTGGAAGGACTCCGCCCAAAGCCCAATAGCTGCATAAAAATTTTAATAAAATTTTTCACGCTATCCATCACAATCACAATGGCGGAACGCTCCTTCAGCTCCTGCAGCTTCTCCGTGTCGATCCTGTTTTCAGTGTCGAACACAGTGTTGGTACCGACAGTAACGTCGCTGGCATTAAATTGCTGGGAATCACCAGCAGTGCGCTGACCACTTATGTTTTGCAAAGTTGACGCAATTTCCTTATTATCATTACTCATGAGTGTGAAATTGTAATGAGTTTCACCTTTTTGTCGATTTTTTTAAAATTTGCCAAGAAAAATGGATGTTTTGCCTGTGGAATAGAACACCTACGTTACAGCGGAGCGGTCCGCATCCGCGAAGCGGATGCGGCGGGCGCAGGGGCTGCGCCCCTGTCCGCCGGAGGCATAAAATAGCACAGCGGAAATTTAGACGCAAACAGAACGTGTCCGAGGGAAGTCGATGCTCGCGGCGCAGCGGAAAATCGCAGCGTGCGGTCCGCATCCGCTTCGCGGATGCGGCGGGTGCTGGGGCTGTGCCCCTGCCCGCCGGAGGCATAAACAAAAGTGTCAGGGCGCCGTATTTTTATGGAAAAGTCCTTGGCGTCCATATTTTTTGGTTCCCGGGCGCCTTTGCCTGTGGGTCTCCGACGATT
>JAITRI010000021.1 GCA_031288455.1 Puniceicoccales bacterium | reverse complement strand
TTTTCTGCGGCGTGGGCGTGTCGCCAGCGAAGGAACGCGTTCAGTTGCCGCGGAGCGCGGGTGGCAATCCGTCGGATAGCATTTCAGCCGAAAGTCCACTCGCGCTTGCGCGCGCCAGCGGCGCCGTGAAATCTTAGAAAATGTATTGCAATTGGAAATTTTCGCCGCAGAGTCACTGGCAAATGACACCTCTGGAGCAAATTTGTCAGGGAGCCGATACTGTGGTTGGAAGGGATGCGTTGGCGGAAAAATTATCATCCGGCCGGCAGCTTACGGTCAAACTGGGCGTGGACCCGACGCGTCCGGATTTGCACTTTGGCCACCTGGTCGTTCTAAATAAACTCAAGCAATTCCAAGACCTCGGACACAAGGCAATACTGCTGATAGGGGATTACACGACGACAATCGGCGATCCATCGGGACGGTCGGCGGAGCGTCCGATGCTGTCAAAGGCGCAGATTGAGGAGAATTATGGCACCTATGTGGAGCAGGCGTTCAAAGTGTTGGATCCGCAAAAAACAGTCGTTTGCAGAAATGGCGAGTGGTTCGAGAACATGTCATTCGCGGATGCCATTCTTTTGGCCAGACAGATGACGGTTGCGCAAATGCTGGAGCGCGATGATTTCAGCAATCGCTACGGCAATAATACTCCCATTTCCATCGTGGAATTCCTATATCCGCTGCTGCAGGGTTACGATTCCATCGTTCTCAATGCCGATGTGGAACTGGGCGGACGCGACCAACTGTTTAATTTGCTCGTCGGCCGCGCGCTGCAGAAAAATGCCGGCCAGGATGAGCAGGTCGTCATAACAATGCCGCTGCTCGTCGGCACAGACGGCGCAAAAAAGATGTCGAAAAGCTATGGCAATTACATAGCGTTCAATGATTCCGCAAAGGAAATTTTCGGAAAAGTGATGTCGATTTCGGACGAAACGATGGTTGAATACTACAGATTTCTCCTGCTGCAGAGCGACGACGAGATCGCGCAGCTGCGGAAAATGCATCCCATGGAGTGCAAAAAACAGTTGGCAACGAAACTGTGTGCAAGATTCCACGGACAGCGGGCGGCGGAGCATGAGCGGGAGCAGTTCGAAAAAGTTTTTTCGAAGAACGACATTCCCGATGACATTCCCAGTTTCAGTGTGCGGCAGCTGACGGGATCCAATGGCGCGCAGCTGGCAAATGTGCTGGCTGCAACTGGATTATTCCAGAGCAAAAGGGAAATTTATCGGCTGCTGGAGCAGGGGGCAATAAAATTGGACGGTGAAAAAATTTCCGATGCCTCACATGCGGTGAACGCGTCGACTCCGATTGTTGTGCAGGCGGGCAAAAGGATATTTTTGCGACTATTGGAGTAGCAATTGAAATTTTTATTAAAAATGTGATTGATTTTTATCGACAAGGTTGTAAAAATATGTTCCGCCCAATGGAGATGTTAGGAGTTGGGCAATTGTTTTAAATTAATTATGGATTATGCCTGAATTTGAAGAAGATACTGAAGGGATAAATGTTTCCGTTCGCGAATCTGCAGCGCACAGCGATGTGCACATCGGCGGCGGGGAGGCGCACGACGATTCCGAAAAAAGACGCGTGCGCTATTCACTGAAGCGCGGCAAATTGCCGCTAATGGAAAAAAAGGTCACCGGTGGCAACACCGAAAATCATGGGAATGCGGCGCAAATTGTGGACGTGGTTCACGACGCCATTGGCGCCAGAGTGGAAAGTAGTAGTGTTATGCGCAAAAATACAGTAAAAAAATCAACCGAACTCGTCGAAGATAAACATCCAAGGCGAGAGCACAGCAGAAGTGATAGCCAGCGCGGACAATTGCGCGGGCGTCAGGATGCGAAGCCAACGAGCAATGCAAACGTTGCGACGGAAAATCAGCACAGCTGCGCCTGCCCCAGCGGCAATTGCAAGTGTGCGAAAAAGTTTCTGGGTGGGCTCATCGGGAAAATTTTAAAATTTTTCGGAATAAAACCGAAAAATCACGGTGAGCAGGAAAAGCATCACGGACATCGCCGGTGGCATGGGCGCACCCGTGACGCTTCCGGCGAGCGCCGCAATGGTAAAAATGATCGTTTCAAGAGAATGTAGTTGTGGCAAATGGAAATCACCCGCATCGTAGGGGGAAGACGTTTATGCGGTGACGTTGTCGTTGGTGGATCCAAGAATGCGTGTCTTCCCATGCTCGCGGCATCGCTGCTGACGTGCGAAGAGTGCGTGATTCACAATGTCCCTGCCCTCAGCGACGTTGTCACAATGATCGCCATCCTGAGGGAGTTGGGAGTTAGTGTCAACCGCATAGGCGAGCACAGCGTAAAAATACACGCCAGGAACGCCTCCTTCGTGGTGCCGGAAATTTACATGCAGAAGATGCGCGCCTCCGTCTGTTTGATGGGAGCACTCATCGGGCGCACGGGAAAGGCGATCGTTCCCATTCCCGGCGGATGCGTCATAGGGTGCCGCCCAATAGATTTGCACATAAAGGGGTTCAGAGCTCTCGGCTGTAGAACAGTCCGCAGGCGAGATTTTTTCGTGATGGACGGGTCACGGCTGCACGCGGAAAAAATCACACTCAGCGGAGAGCGCGGCAGTACAGTGACCGGCACGATAAATGTCATCATGGCGGCCATAAAAGCTCCGGGGGAGTCAGTCATCGAAGGCGCCGCCGTTGAGCCGGAAGTCTCAGATTTTTGCGGCTACCTGTCGGCGATGGGTGCGAAAATAAGCGGCGTCGGCACATCGACTCTGAAAGTTACTGGCGGAATTGCGCTGCACGGCTGCGAGTACACCGTCATTGGCGACAGAATCGAGGCGGGGACATTCGTTTGCGCCGGGCTGATAACCGGCGGCGACGTGAGAATCTTTGGCCTCGAACGGGGACTGTTGGACCCATTTTTGGTGGGGTTGCGGCGCATAGGCGCGCGCGTCTCGCAGGATGATGATGGCAAGATCACGGTACAATCCGGCGGACAGCTCAGCTACGCCGACATAGTGACCGGGCCACATCCCGGATTCCCGACGGACCTGCAGGCCCAGTTCTGCGCACTGCAGACGCAGTCGTGCGGAGAATCGACGATAGTCGAGGGCGTTTACCCGTCGCGATTCATGTACGCCGCCGAACTTGGGAAGATGGGCGCCGCCATAAGAGTGGAAAACGCCAGCGCGCGCGTAAGTGGTCCCTGCGCACTGCGCGGGGCGTGCCTGCGGGCGACCGACCTGCGATCCAGTGCGGCGCTGTATTTGGCGGGACTGTGCGCCTCCGGAGAAACTTTCGTCTACGATGCGCATCACATCGATCGCGGCTACGAAAATCTCGAGATGAAGCTGCGCGCCATTGGCGCCAACATTAGGCGCGTATAGCGCGACTGTGAATTACTGCGGGACGTTCATGCCGAACTGCGCCGCAAATTCCTGCATCCTGCGGGCGCCCTTTTCCCCTTTGAATGACTTCATCACCTTTTGCATCTGCGCGAACTGCTTCAGCAGGGCATTGACGTCCCTGAGTTCTACGCCGGCGCCCTTCGCAATTCTTGTGCGACGCCAGGAATCGATGATGTTTGGTTTTGCGCGCTCCTGCATGGTCATGGATTGAATTATCGCCTCCGTCATTTTCATCTTTGCCGAATCGTCGCCCGTTGTCTTTGCTTTCGCCATGCCCGGCAACATCCCAAGCAGCGACGACATCGGCCCCATTTTTTTAATCTGCTGTATGCTGACGAGAAAATCATTCAGCGTAAACTCCGCTTTTTTTATTTTTTTCGATAACTTTTCCCGCTCCTGATCATCCACCTGCCGCTGCGCTTTTTCGACGAGCGTGACCACATCTCCCATTCCGAGGATGCGGCTCGCCATGCGCTTCGGATGGAACAGTGAAAAATCGGAATATTTCTCGCCGGTACCGATGAATCTTATGGGAACACCGGTGACGTATTTCATGGACAGCGCGGCACCGCCCCTGGCGTCTCCATCCAATTTCGTCAGGATTATTCCCGACAGCGACAGCGCTCCATTGAACGATTTCGCAACGTTTACCGATTCCTGTCCGAGAGCGGCATCGGCGACCAAAAATACCTCATCCGGATCCGTGATTTTCCTGATGTCTCTGATTTCATCCAGCAGCTGCCCATCGATGTGCAACCTTCCGGCGGTGTCGAAAATTATCGCGTCAAATTTATTATCGTGCCCATGGCGCATGCCATGCTTTGCCACTTTGCGCGCATTTTTCACGTCCCGCTCACGGTAGCATTCCACGTCCACATCGCGCGCCACCGCCATCAACTGGTCGATCGCAGCGGGACGATACACGTCACACGCCACCAGCAGCGGACGATAGCCGTCATTTTTTAGTAAAAGTGCCAATTTGCCAGCGGTCGTTGTTTTCCCTGAACCGTGCAGTCCGGCCAGCAGAATCTTCAGCGGTTTTTTTGTGTATGCGACGGGATCCAGTTGGCCGCCGAGCAGCTCAACGATTTCGTCGTGTATTATTTTTACGATCTGCTGTTCCGGCAAAATTTTATGCAGAACTTTCTCACCAACGGAAGATTTTAGGACATTTGCGATGAACTCATCGGCGGCTTCGCGATTGACGTCCGCGTCCAACAGTGCCGTGCGAATTTCCTGGAGAGCGTCCGACACATTCTTTTCGGAAATTTTTCCAAGCCCGCGCAAACTTTTGAATGCATCGGATATTTTATCTGCTAGCGCCGGGAACATCGCACAATTTAATAAGCACAACGACCGCATGGGCAAGCGTTTTAGTGTGCGCAATGGAAACTTTTGCCGCGGAATATCCGCGCGCTTTCAATGTCGCCGCTGCGCGCTCGGACAATGCGATGAACGGTTCCCCGGACGATTTTTTCCCGACGGAAACATCTTTCCATCCGATGTGACGGCCGATTCCCGTCCCCATGGCCTTGGAAAATGCTTCCTTCGTGGCAAATCTGGCGGCGAATCCCATCGCCGGGTTGGCCATTTTCATGCAATAGGCGATCTCATCGCCGTTGAAAATTTTACGTAAAAATACGTCGCCAAATCTGCGCACGAGATGTTCGATCCTCGCCGTTTCAACAATATCCGTCCCCAGCGCAACGTCCACAATCGCCGCATTAAATTCTTCCGAAACTTTTCCGATGCTCGCAAAGTACACTGCGCCGCGGGCCGTGCAACAGAAAAATTGAAAGACGGCACGGAAACGTTCACAAATCCAGGGAAAATTTTAGGCAAATGGGACATTTCCCAATGTCGTGCCAGCGCGCCGGGCAAAATTTCCGCCCATAGAGAATCAGCTGCAAATGCAAAGTTTTCCACGTGTCCACCGGAAAAAGTTCTTTGAGCGTTCCTTCGATTTTCCTTGTGTCGCGTGACGTTTCCAGCTGCCAGCGATTGGCGAGCCTGGCAATGTGCGTATCCACCGGAAATGCCGGCCCATTGAAACACTGGCTGACGATGACGGATGCTGTCTTGTGGCCGACTCCCGGCAGTGTTTCCAGTTCCTCCATGGAATCGGGAACATTGCCGTCGTATTTTTGCAAAATTATGCGCGATGTTCCCACAATTGCCCGCGCCTTGGTGTTGAAAAGTCCACAGGGTCTAATTATTTCCCGCAGCCCACTTTCTCCAAGTGTTACAAATTCCAGCGGCGTACTGGCAACGGCGAATAATTTTTTTGTCACCGCATTCACGGCGACATCCGTACACTGCGCCGATAGCATGACGGCAACGAGACATGTGAAACTGCTGGAAAAGTCGAGCTGCACCTGCGGATTTGGGAATAATTCTTCCAGCTTCCGCAGAATGAAATTCGCCCTCCGTAACTTGTTCATGGTCACATCTCGCACAGACACAGGCGAAAACTAGGCAAGTATTTTTTGATTGTCAATTTGTAATCCATCGGATGAATTTGTTGGCAACAGATGCACAATATTTCCTCCGTTGACTATGCAAAGGAGCGGCTGTCGCTGGGCAATGGAGTCGCCGCCGCCGATGACATTCTGACATTTCTCGGCCGAGAAAATTGCAATGAAGCGGTGTGCCTCGCCTGTTCCGGGGGCAGCGATTCCGTGTTTTTGCTAAAACATGTGCTGGAAAACTTCCCAAATCTGCGCGGTCGACTGCTGCTGTTGCATTTCAATCACCGGTTGCGCGGCGCCGATGCGGACGGCGATGAGCGATTCGTCGAGCAATTGGCAAAAAATAACGGCGTTGGATTTTACTCGGAAAAACTCGGCAGCCGTCCGAAAAAGATCTCGGAGGAAATTCTTCGGGATGCGCGCGATGAATTTTTTTGGCGTGCCATGGAAAAATTCCACTCGCGGATTTTAGTATTGGGACACCAGAAAAATGATGTTGCCGAAACGCTGCTCATGCGCCTGGTGCGCGCCAGCGAAATTGCCGGGCTGTCGGCCCCGCGCGCGGTGACAGTTTTTAAAAACAATCGTCTAAAACTGCGCCCGCTGCTGGAATTTTCCAAGCGGACGATTGGAGAACGTCTGCGCGCCGCTGGAATTTCATGGCGTGAGGACGGCAGCAACTTTGGGAATGATTTTCGCAGAAATCGCATGCGCAACATCGTTCTTCCAAAATTACAGGAGGCGGCGATCGGCGTCGACGTCATCAGCGGATTGGCTGCTGCGAAGCGCAGCATCGAAGAGGCGGACGATGCCGTTGCGTTTTGCGCCGAAAAATTCATCGGCGATAGGGATCTAAGCGGTGAAATGTTCGCCGGAGACTTGCGCGAATTGCCGACCGCAATTGTGAAAAAAATATTCGCGAAGTTTCTCATTGCCAATGGACTTCAGGTGCGCGGGACACACATGGCTGCGCTGCTGGAAAATATGCGCCGCGGGAAAGAAAGTTCCATCTGCGTCGAAGCGGGGAAATTCATCCAATGGGACGGCGAATGTTTGAAAATTTTCACCGGAGGAAAACGCGACTCCTGGAGCGTGGAAAATTTAAAAATCGGAACAAATGTTCTGCCGAGTGGAGATCTGCTGCGCATCGAAAATGTTGATGGCGGCGGAGAAATCATGCGGAACTTGCGCGCCATCGACGTCTCCAGGTGCTGCTGCGCGGCGATTTCGGAGGATGCTAACATTTCCGCGAGGAGCTATGAGCCAAGCTGCAGATACGTGCGCTTCGGGCGTAGTACTCCGAGAAAAATCGGAGATCTTCTGGCGGCAAAAATTTATCCGAAACGGGAGAGAGAACGCCTGCCGATGGTATTCGCAGACGGCGCAATCTGTTGGGTCCCCGGATTACCGGTCGCAAATTTTTTTCGCATAAAAGATGGCGGCGAAGGGGCTCTTTTGTTGACATACTTGCAATGTGTGTTTAGTTGATCCGAATATTTCATTGTTGGGCTGGCAATGCACAGAAAGAATAATTCGAAATTTATGCTGCAGATGAAAATCGCAAGCCTGTGGGCGGTTGTGATTTTGACGATTTTTCTGCTGTGGAGCATGTACAATCCGACCGCCGTCATTGTGAATGGCAGCAGATGGACCATAGAGGAGGTCATCGTCGCCGCCGAACGCGGAGATATAGTGTACGGCGTGATACAGGGCGTCCCATCCAACGGCCACGAGTGGTACAAGCTGTACGGCGAAGTGAAGGGAGTATCGGCGCGGCAGCACCAGGACGCATTGCCGGCAGTGGAGATGGAAAAGCGGAAAATTCCCGCATTGGGTATTACGCAAAAGCTGCAAACCGTCTCGCAGAGCAGCGCGAAGATGGACGGTGGTGCCATGCGATTTGCGGCGGAGGGCAGACTCACCCACAGCCGCTACGAGCGTCTGCTGGAATCGTCGAAAATTTGGACGGAAAAACCGAGCTCTGTGCTATGGGGCGACATTTTGGTAAACACGGTGCCCTATGTAATTTTCCTGCTGCTGATATTTTTCATACTCAGCAGACAGTTGCGCGGTGCCGGCAAGAGCGCCATGAGTTTCGGGAAAAGTCGCGCGAAATTGCTGACGCAGGACAAGAAAAAAGTTACATTTGCCGACGTTGCCGGCTGTGACGAGGCGAAGGAGGAGGTCGCCGAAATTGTGGATTTCCTAAAAAATCCAAAAAAATTCCTGGACATAGGCGGGCGCATACCAAAGGGATGCCTGATGTTTGGAGCTCCCGGGACAGGGAAAACTCTGCTGGCAAAAGCCGTCGCCGGGGAGGCAAAGGTGCCATTTTTCAGCATAAGCGGCTCTGATTTTGTTGAGATGTTCGTGGGAGTTGGTGCGTCGCGCGTGCGCGATCTCTTCGAGCAGGGGCGCAAAAATGCGCCGTGCATACTCTTCATCGACGAAATCGATGCCGTCGGACGCCAGCGCGGAGCCGGGCTTGGCGGCGGCAATGATGAACGCGAACAGACACTGAATTCGCTGCTCGTGGAAATGGACGGGTTTGACTCCCGCGAGGGTGTAATAATAATGGCGGCCACAAACCGTCCGGATGTGTTGGATTCCGCGCTGCTGCGCCCTGGACGATTCGACAGGCAAATAGTCATAGATTTGCCGGATCTCAACGGCAGAGAAGACATCCTGAAGGTGCATGCGAAAAAGATCAAGTTGGACGGCAGCGTTAGCCTGAAGGATATCGCCCGCAACACATCTGGGTTCTCCGGTGCGGATCTGGAAAATTTACTGAATGAATCCGCGCTGTTGGCGGCCAGAGAGAATAAAAAAGTCGTCTCAAGGGGAGATGTTGACGAGGCGCGCGATAAGATAGCATTCGGCCGCGAACGGAAGAAACTAATGGACGATGATGATAAAAAAATCATCGCCTACCACGAGGCTGGACATGCCATCGTCCAGGTGATCGTCGATGACAGCAATCTTCCGGTGCACAAGGTGACGATAATTCCGCGCGGCCAAAGTCTCGGCAGCACGATGTTCATTCCAAAGAAGGACATTTTAAATCACTCGAAGAAGAACCTGAAGGCGCAAATATGCTGCTCCATGGGTGGGCGTGTGGCGGAAGAAATCGTGTTCGCGGAGATGACAAGCGGCGCATCGGCCGACATAAAGTCCGCGACGAAAATCGCCAGGAAGATGGTGTGCGACTGGGGCATGAGCCCACTGGGGCCCGTCGCCTACGGAGAAAATCAGGATCACATATTTCTCGGGCGCGACATCGCGCGCTCGCAGAACTATAGCGAGCTGACCGCCCAAAAGATAGACGCCGAAGTCAGCGCACTGGTCGAGGAGGGACACAGGAGAGCGCTGGAGATACTGAACGAACGGCGCGAAATTCTTGACAAGCTCGCCGATGCGCTGCTGAAATATGAGACAATCGACGGCGTTTACGTCTATGATCTCGTGAAAAATGGATCTTTCACGCTGAAGATCTCGGCGCCGGAAAAGCGCACAAAAAATACGGATGATGGCGGCAAAACACCGAAAAAAAGGAGAGGAAAACGCAAAAAGCGTGATTCCGGCGGCGTTCCCGTTCCCGTGGCGGATGTGAGTGAACCGGAGCCGACGAAAGGTTGATGATGTTTTCCGATTTTGACAAAGAACGCGACGATAGGGACGACAGAGAAAAACCATCGGACCCATTCGATGAACTGAAGAAGCATTTCGGGGAGATATTCGGCCCGACCGGCTCCAAATTCGGATTCGCATTTCAGCCGCAGGAATATTCCGGACATAGTGATGACGATGACGATAGGGAAAAAGCGGCCAATGAGCTCATTGAAAAAATAAAAGCATTCAATCTGAAGCCGCTGGAAGTGCGCACATTTTTGGATCGCTTCGTCATAAAGCAGGCGGAGGCAAAGAAAGTACTGGCGGTCGCAATCTGTGACCACTACAACCACGTGCGCAAATGCTTGTTGGACGAAAAAATTTCGGTCGCCGAGTATAACAAACAGAACGTCCTCATCCTCGGCCCAACCGGTGTCGGCAAAACATATCTCATAAAAAACATAGCGAAATTGATAGGTGTCCCGTTTGTCAAGGTGGACGCCACGAAATTTTCCGAAACCGGATACGTGGGCAGTGATGTGGATGACATGATCCGCGACCTCGTCAAAGCCGCCGATGGCAACGTAAAACTTGCGCAGTATGGCATCGTTTTCATCGACGAAATCGACAAAATTGCCGCATCTTCCGATGCTGGAGGACGCGACGTTTCCGGGCGTGGCGTGCAGATAAATCTCCTGAAACTGATGGAGGAAAGTGACGTAAACGCATACGGACAGACGGATATGATCGCACAATTGCGGGCGGCGGTGAGTTTCGCCAATGGGAAAAAAAATCAGAAGCAGAGCATCAGCACGAAACACATTCTCTTCATCGCCAGCGGTGCATTTGACAAGCTATCCGACATTGTGAAATCCAGAATAGGGGCGAATAGCATAGGTTTTAATTTCCGCAGCCGCGGCGATGATCACGATGAGGCCTACGAATATCTGCAAAAGGTCTCAACGGCGGATTTTATAAAATACGGATTTGAGCCGGAGTTCATCGGTAGGCTGCCGGTGCGCGTCGCCTGCGAAGCGCTCAAAGCCGATGATCTGCGCAATATTTTGGTATCGTCGGAGGGCTCGATCCTGAAGCAGTACGCGGAAGACTTCAACGGATACGGAATAAATTTCAGCATGGACGACGATGCCATTGCTGAGGTGGCAAAAGCGGCGGCGGAGGAAAAAACCGGCGCACGTGGACTGCTGACCGTCCTGGAAAGACTGCTGCGAGACTTTAAGTTTGAACTGCCGTCTGCGAATGTGCAGTCCGTGAGGATCACGAAAGATACCGTCGACGACCCACCAAAGGCATTGGCCTCGCTGATTGCGTCGGCGTCCACCGGTGCGCAGTGAACACCAGAAATGCATCCGATTCCGCCCAAATTATTTTCATTTGCCGATGCGTGCAGCGTGGCGCAAAAGCTGCGGAACGGCGGCAGGCGCATCGTTCTAACAAATGGCTGCTTTGACATAGTGCACGCCGGGCATGTGTTCGCGCTCGAGAGTGCGAAAAAATTTGGAGATTCTCTTTGGGTTGCGATGAATTCCGACAGCAGCGTAAGAGCGCTCAAGGGAAACACGCGGCCCATCTTCGGTGAGCGCGCGCGGGCATATGTGCTGTCGGCGCTGGAAGCGGTCGATGGAATATTCATCTTCGATGGTAAGCGGCTGACGGATGAAATTCTGCGCTTCAGGCCTGACGTCTACGTGAAGTCCGGGGACTACAGCATCGACACATTGGACACGACGGAGCTGCGGGCGCTGCGGACTGCCGCTGTGCAAATTCAATTTGTGCCGTTCGTCAGTGGATTTAGCACAACGGCGATAGTGGAAAAACTGTGAGCAATTGCGGCCATTTCAGTGGCCGAATGTGGGGTGGCATGGAGTGTAGGAGTGAGCCTGTTGGCGCGCCTTAGGAGTAAACGAAATGTGCGCGAAGCGATCCGCATCCGCTGTGCGGATGCGGCGGGTGCAGGGGCTGTGCCCCTGCCCGCCGGAGGCCCTAAAACAGCACAGCGGGAAGACGCAGCTCTGGGGCGTAAACAAAAGTCCGCGGCGCCGTATTTTCAGAGGAAAGCGCCCGGCGCCAATGTTTTTTAGTTCTCCGTGGCCTTTGTCTTTGGATTTTCGGCGCTTTTATCTTTAGTTTTCATTTTCCAGAGATTTCCGCCATCTCGCGTGCCCGGAGATATCCCCCTCGCGCTCGCGAAGCGAACCGCAAACGCTGCGCGGATGCGGCGGGTGCAGGGGCTGTGCCCCT
>JAITRI010000033.1 GCA_031288455.1 Puniceicoccales bacterium | reverse complement strand
CTCCGAAAATCGAAAACTAAAGATAAACTCGTCGGAGATCCAAAGACAAAGACACCGGGGAACTAAAAAACACAGGCGCCAGGCACTTTTCCCTAAAAATACGGCGCCGGGCATTTTTGTTTATGCCTCCGGCGGGCAGGGGCACAGCCCCTGCACCCACCCCGCATCCGCGAAGCGGATGCGGGCCGCTTCGCGCTGGAGTGGCGGAAATCGCCGGAAGATTAAAAATATGTGCGCTGCGGGCGCAGAGGCGTTCAATCCCCATGGACAAAGTCCACTTCTCCGAATATGGGAGTAACAAAAAACAGGACCCACAAGTGGGTCCTGTTTAGTTTTTTCACAAAATTTCACAACTGCTCTAGAATGAGCAATCAATGGAGGCATTAAACCATACAAAATTTTTGTGCTTATGCCCCGACAAATTTCCTGTCCACGAAGTTTTCTTGGCGGAACTCCCGTCATAGGCAACTCCAATCTTGGCTTTTGCATTGCTATTGATGGCATATGTCAAATCGGCATTGGCTCCATAGTAGCAGTACCCCTTCTTACCATCGGCGGCCACATGCTTTTTCCCATACGGTTTTTTTGACGAATCAAAGCCCAACTTGGCACCAAAGTCTACGCCGAGGCCGGAAATGGCATACTGCGATAGGTCGAAGTTATATCCAACTTTGCCCTCAATGGCAGTCTCCCTGCGGTCAAAATCATAGAATATGAACAGAGAAGGAGACAGCAAAACATCCGCATTGACGCCGCAGAAAATTTCATTCGTGTTGCGCCTCACACCCAACGGAGTATTACCATTGCGCGGATCCAGCTTCGAGTGAAAGTTATGCAGATATCCCGCTTCCAGCGTAAACATCTCACTGGCATCATAGCTGATATCAAAGTATGGCGCCACAATATCTCCCTTATCGTTGCGCAGAGTCAATGAGCTATCAACGCCGAGTCCAACTTTCACGCTATCAAAAATCTCATAGCCGAAATTGACCTTTGATTTGAATCCCTTTTGCCCTTCACGACGTCCGCGCCTTACATTCTCGCTAACGAACTTATTCTTGACATCCAGGCTAAACTTTGATTGCCAATCGGAAGGCTGCGCAGCTTCTGCACCAACGGCAACAAGGCCAAGTAGCCCAGCCGCTATAACCGATAATTTTCTCATATAATTCCTCTGTTAGATTAGTTTGTGTGGAGAATTCTCCATCAAAATGCTTCTCTGTCAAGCATTTTTTGTCATTTTTTTTAATCTACGGGAAAATTTTTCATAAACTCCATTGCCTTTGACTTTGTGTGTGCTGCAAATATCGTTCCGCAATGGGAAATTATGCCATTGCCTGCGGAGGAACCGGAGGGCACATATGTCCTGGAATAGCCGTTGCGGAGGAGTTGTCGGCGCGGGGACACGGATGTGTCCTATTGGTCAGCGGGAAAAAGATCGACGCAGCGGTGATGCGGAAATACGGCGGCCTCCGCCACGTGCCGATTCGAGCGAAACCACCGTCGAAGAATCCGATAAAATTTTTTACATTCGCGGCATCGCAGCTGCTGGCGTTCATCGGATGCATTCTGCTGCTGAAGCGCGAGCGAATAAATTGCGTAATTGGCATGGGCGGGTTCACGAGTATCCCGGCAGTATTCGCCGCTTTTGTGCTCGGCAAAAGTATCATTATCCACGAGTCCAACAGAATCCCCGGGAAAAGTACGCGCCTACTGGCCCATTTGGCCGACATAATTTTCCTTCCACCTGGAATTAGTCTCGGAGGAAAATCTTTGGCGAAAAAAACGATTCACGTGGCGGTGCCGCTTAGAAAGGAAATTTATGGAATGGACAGACGCACTGCCAGGGAAAATTTACAGCTGCAGCTGAACATGCCAACGGTTGTGGTCTTGGGCGGAAGCCAGGGGGCCGACGCACTGAACCTGTGGGCATACTCGGCCTTTCGGGATCTAAATGCCCATGGAATAGCACTCTGCTGCGTGCGCGGCATATTGGCAGAAAAACGTGAAATTGTCATTGGAAAATCCAGCGGCGGCGAGGACATTGCAAATGTCTTCATGCCATTCTGCGATGACATGAGATCGCTGCTGAATGCGGCTGATTTGATCGTGTGCAGAGCTGGAGCTGTGACCATTGCCGAAGCGGCGGCACTGTCAATTCCGATGGTGCTTGTTCCATATCCGAATGCCGCCGATGGACACCAATTGGCAAACGCCACACATGCGGCGAGCATCGGGATTGCCACGGTTGTGCTGCAGGAGAATATTTCCGATCTGGGAAAAATAGTTTTGAAATATTTTCAAAAAAATCCTAAAGGGACATGCGCCGCCGTCGTGTCCGAGAGGGAACGGTCATCGGCTATGGAAATTGCGGAATATGCAGAGAGGATTATCCATGAGTAAAAATATTTGCATGCTTGGAGTATGCGGTGCTGGAATGGCACCACTCGCCACATATTTGGCGCGGCGCGGCTATGACGTTTACGGATGGGATGACTACGCAAACGCTGCCACAAAGGACCTTTTGCTTGAACATGGTGTGGTATTTCTTGCGGAAAAATTTCTGCCGGAAAGTTGCGATTTGGTGGTGCGGTCGAGCGCCATCGACGAAAATACCGACGAAATCTGCAAACTGGCGCTGGCGCGTGGCGTCAAAATCCTCCGCCGCGGTGAATTTCTCGCGAAAATTTCCGAGAACAGAAAGCTTCTGGCGATTGTCGGCTCCCACGGCAAGACCTCCGTCACTGGGAATTGCACGGAAATTCTGATGGCAAATGGCATTGTTTTCGACTACATTGTGGGTGGATTTTTTAGGGAAAATAAAATATCTCCAGCCGGATACCTTGAAAATTCTGAGTGGCTGGTGGCGGAAGTTGACGAGAGCGACGGCACGATGGAAAATTTTTCGCCGGAGTGCACAATTGCGCTTAACTACGACGATGACCACGTGTGCAACTACGGCAACAGGGAAAATTTTCTGCTTGCCTTTGAAAATCTCTTCGCGCGCACGCGGTCAAAAATTTTCGTTCCCGACTGCGACGCAACATTCACCGCAATGGCGAAAAAATTCCCGGACAAGCACGTTCCCATAAAAAATCTAAACGGGTGTGATTTTGCGGAAGCGAATCGGAAAATTGCGCTTTTTTGCGTGGAGAATGTCTTCGGGAGGAGTTTCAATCTTCCGGAAGGAATGATCGGCATACAGCGCAGGAATGACCTGATGTTGCGCAGCGGCAAATGCGTATTTTTGAACGACTACGCCCATCACCCGACGGAGGTGGAGGCGCTGCTGAAATACGCACGCAAACACTACGGCGACCACGAATTAAACATAGTATTTCAGCCGCACAGATTGACGAGGACGCAGCAATATTTCGCGGAATTTGCGCGTGTTTTGGATAAATTTGACAGGCAGTTTGTCGTGGAGTTATACTCGGCGTTCGAAAAGAAGATCGAGGGAGTTTCCGCTGAGCTGATCTTTGACAGCATGAAAAGCGACAGCAGGGAATTCATCTCTCTCGCCGGATTCAACGGCGACATGCACCGCATCTGTTTGGAGTTGAGTGCCAATGAAAAAAAACAGCTGATCCTGTTCGTTGGTGCCGGGAACATTCTGTCGCACGCGAAAAAATTCGTGGATGAGGTGGCATTTGCGGAGGCCTCACGGCGCCTGGAAGCGGAAAAAATTCCATTCGCCACATCGGCGGACTTGACGCATTCTTTTTCCATAGGAATCAGGACGGCGGCGCGAATCTGTGCCGAGCCGAGGAATACTGACGAATTGGCGAGCATCATCCGCATGTGCAACGATCTCAATCTGAGGCGTGTGGTCATCGGGAGCGGCACGAATATTTTGCCGCCCGATGGCATGATCAATGCCGCCGTAATCACGCTCAAATCCAAGCGATGGACGGCGATGGAATGGACCGACGAGAGGACATTGCGCTGCTCCTGCGGCGTACGGATGAGCGATTTTTGTTCATGCGCCGCGGCACGGTCCTACGTGGGCGCTGAGAAATTGGCAAATATTCCCGGTTGCATCGGCGGTGCGATCCGCATGAATGCCGGTGCGCACGGCCAGTCAATCTCAGACAATTTGCTGTCCCTAGAGCTCATGGACAGCCTAGGCGCCGTGCATTCCATTGCCAAAAATGAGCTGCGTTTTGCCTACCGCACCGTCGATATCCCGACCGATTACACCGTGCTCGGCGCGACGTTTCGATTTAGCGAAACCGCGGGCGATGACTATTTTCTTGCCACCGGCGATGCTCTGCTGGAGTGGAGAATGGCACATCAGCCGTCGGGACTAAATTTTGGATCCGTGTTTCGCAATGGCAGTGATTTTTCCGCCGGAGAGCTGATTGACAGAGCGGGCCTGAAGGGAAAAAAAATTGGCGATGCCAGCATTTCCACGGTGCATGCGAATTTCATCATTGGCGGCGGCGGCGCAACGGCGAAGGATGTTGAGACTTTGATCGATGCTGTGCGCTATGGGGTGTATGCCAAATTCAAAAAATTTCTGCGTACGGAAGTCGTCATCCTGCGCAACCGGTGACAATTTCAATAAAAATTTTCGACAGCGATGGAAAAATCAAAAAAAATAATACTACTGTGCGGTGGAGGATCCTCGTCGGAGAGAGAAATATCGCTACTCTCCGGAGAAAATGTGTATGCGGCATGTGCGGCGACATTTCCCATAAAAAATGTGATCCTCGAAAGTGACGCGCTGCCGAAGTTCGTGTGCGACAGTACCGACTCGGTAATTTTCCCTGTGACGCACGGTGAATTTGGGGAAGACGGCGCATTGCAGCGAATTTTAGAATCACACGGACTGGCGTTTGTCGGCAGCGATTCGGTCGCCAGCGCACTGTGCATGGATAAATTTTCGGCGAAGCGGCGGGTGGCAAGCGCCGGAGTTCCGGTTGTGGACGGGATCAAATTCACAAAATCCGACATGCCGACCATTGGCGATGTCACAAAGGCGCTGGGACGTGATCTTTTTCTGAAGCCCAACGCGAAGGGAAGCAGCATAGGCGCGCGCGCGATCCAGACAGTGGAAGACTTAAAAATGGCGACCTTTCAGCTGAGCGGAAACGACGAGTACATTCTGGAGCAGCGTGTGCGCGGCATTGATCTGACGGTGTCAATTCTGGACGGGGCGGCATTGGAGGTGGTAGAAATTTTGCCAAATGATGGATTTCTCGACTACTGGAATAAGTATACGCCTGGGAATTCGCGTGTTCTATGCCCCGCTGAAATCCCAAATGATGTGCGCGCCGCCGCTAAAAATTACGCAGAAATCGCATTTCGCGCCTGCGGGTGCCGCGACTGGGCACGCGTTGACTTCATCCTGCGCGACGATGGGAAAATTTTCTTTTTGGAAATCAACACAATCCCAGGAATGACAAAAACTAGTTTCTATCCTCTCGCTGCTAAAATTTCTGGAATTGGCACGGAATTGCTGGTCGCTAAACTCGTGGAATTGGCATGCGCCAGGCGCGACAACGCCGCGTGAAATTTGCACCGCCATCAACGGTTCCGGTGACGGCGGCATCATTTCGATTTGCAGCGGTGCGCCTTTTTCGCAAAAGTTGACATTTGAAAAAATTTCCACAGCGCGGTCGCAATTGCGAAATTTATATGCGCAAACGGAAGATGTTCACTCGACTGGTTTACATCACGGCTACGCCATAAACTGAACTGGCAACGTGGCAACTTTCAAAAGACCCATTGCGGATCAATTGGCCGAGGCGGGCGCCGTTAGCTTTGCTAATTGGGAATTCGCGGACACCATGATAGCTGCCAAGCCTATGGCTTTGGATATAATTTCCAAATTACGGGCAATATTTTCCAACTTCTCATGTGCCACATTTACGGCCCCTCTTTCATCATCCGTTACGCTTTGTGGTGAAAATTTGAGCAGCCTTTCGTGTTTTGCCACTGCCATTTCCAAATTACGTTTTTCCTGCGAAAGTTTCTCAAATTCTTTGCGCGCACTTTCGCGCACATTTACAATGGCAGCATCAACATCGCAGACAATCTTAGGCATTTGCCCAAGATTTTTCCCTATGCTGCGTGCAAGATTAATTTCGTTTTCGGCCGATCGAACGGCTATGGCAAGTTCTTTGACTTTGGCGAATGCCAGACTCACGTTTCCATTCTGCACAGCATTCGCAACAGCGGCGTATGCATCTTTGCACATCGCAATTGCCAGTGCAACATCCTCTGGGAGAGCTTCTCCAAAATTGATATCCATGCTAATGGGTGTCCCAGCAGCTATGATATCTGCGTATTCCGCAATGTCTATACTTTGCGTCTCCGATTCAAAAAGATTTGGTAAGGTGCCCAAATTAACCTTTCCGAAAATTTCGTGCACACTGGCCGAGCATTCATCTGATACTTTGGTATTTGCTTTCGCGGCGTCTATGGCTTGAGACTCCTCATACTCTTTATTCGTGTCGCTGATTATTTTACGATCTTCCTCGAGAATTTTTCTGCGAACGTCATCATTTTCAGCGGGCAAGTTCTGTGTGGCTTGTGGTACAATATCTTCGTAATATCCGGCGTTGCCATCCAGAGTACTTGCCCTAATCGCCATTTCCATCTCATTACGACTGAATCCGGCGTCGTCAACGTCCAAATGCACATTATGATGCCCCACGGGGATCACATTGGGCATTCTGACATCTAGGTCTACATGCGGCACATTTCCATTGGTGCCGCGTACTTCACGATGTCCGGCTACAGAACCAATCGTCTCCGATATTACTCTTCCAATTTCACTCACAGCGCTTCCAAGCGCATTTACAATGCTACTAAAAATTTTCATTATGAAGTAGCACTACGGCATATGCGCCGACTATGCAAGTCTTTTTTTACGAAAAATTTAACAAAATACCTCATTTTGACCTATGCCGCTTCACAATTCTCAGGGGCCATCGCATCACTGCGGCGGCGAAACGCCACCTAAAAATCCCACGGCGGCAAAGAATCGCAATGTGCCATTCCGCTTGCCGCAATTGCCATTCGGGGCATTTCTTTTGATCAATGGTGGCATTTTCCGTGGCAGAGGAGACTTTGCC
>JAITRI010000068.1 GCA_031288455.1 Puniceicoccales bacterium | reverse complement strand
CGCTTCTCCGATAAACTCAATGGTCGGCACGCCCACCAGTCGCTGGAGTTTTCCGCCATATTCTCCAATAATTTTCCTTGCCTCCTCATTTTTTGGCAAAACGCGCAGCGTGGCAGCATTTTTTGAGGTGTGCGACTGTGCCAGTAGGCGCCGGATGGCATTCACAAAATCCCTCAATTTCGCGACCGTTTGGACGGCGCCATCGTCCAGAGGAAGAGGTTTAAACGCTTCCGCCAGCTCATTCGCCGTCTCGCAGTAGACATTTTGCATGCTGCGCGGGACATCGCCGCCAACATTCCACAGCTCATCGCTGATGAACGGAATGAATGGATTCAGAATCAGCAGCAATTGGCGCATCAGAATGTCGTGGACGGCGTGAACGGTCACATTTCCTGCGCGCAGGCGATCCTTTGAAACTTCAACGTACCAGTCGCAGTAATCATTCCAGAAGAATGAGCTTACCAGGCCAATGGCGCCATTGATTTCGAAGTTTTCGAATTGTCTCTCAACGGCGCGGCAAAAATTCACCAGATTTCGAAGAATCGCCGCATCGTCGATGTCCAGCTCACCAGCTGTGATCTTTGCAACTAGGCTGCCAATGGTGCTGCCGGAAAGCGGCTCACCGGTGCGGTTCATTCTGCTGAAGCGAAACGCATTCCACAGCTTGTTGCAAAAATTTCTCCCGAGCGCAATATTTTCCTCGCAGAAGAGCAAATCTTGGCCGCTGGGCGCGCTGGATAGTATGCCAAAGCGCAGTCCATCGGCGCCGTATTTCGCTATCAAGTCCAGCGGTTCCGGGGAATTTCCAAGACTTTTTGACATTTTCCTCCCCTGTTTGTCGCGAATAATGCCTGTAAAATACACGTTTTTGAATGGTATGCGCGCGCGGACTTCATCATCCGACAGTGAAACTTTAGGCGGTGACAGCAGCTCCATGCTGGCGATTATCATTCTCGCCACCCAGAAAAATATTATGTCTGGACCGGTCACGAGCACATCCGTCGGGTAAAAATATTCGAAGGATGACGTTTTCATCTTTTCCGCATCGGGCCATCCGAAGACCCCGAATGGCCATATCCACGACGATGCCCACGTGTCGAGGACGTCGTCATCCTGCTCCCAATTTTCCGGATCATCCGGCCCATCAACGGAAACGTGCCAATTGTCACTGTCACTGCGGTCACAATTTTTCCTGTACCAAACGGGGATGCGATGTCCCCACCAGAGTTGTCGGCTGATGCACCAATCCCGTATGTTTTCCAGCCAATGCAAATATGTTTTTTCCCACCGCTTCGGGTAAAATTTTATGAATCCGCGCGCAACGGCACGCTTTGCCTCATCCACCTTCGGATATTTCAAAAACCACTGCTCCGACAGTCGCGGCTCAATGGGAACATTTCCGCGTTCCGAATAGCCTACGCTATTTTCGTAGTCCTCAACTTTTACCAATGCGCCCAGTGCGAACAATTTTTCGGCCGTCTTTTCGCGCGCCACGAACCTGTCCATGGCAGCGAATTCCGGGCCCGCCGCAGAGTTCAACGTGCCATTCTGGTTCAGAATGTCCAAAAATGGCAAACTGTGCCGCTGCGCAATGTCAAAATCCACGCCATCGTGTGCCGGTGTGATCTTCAATGCTCCTGTGCCAAAATCCATCGCAACGGCCTCATCGGCAATTATTGGGATTTCCGCAGCATTCAATGGTCGTCGGCAGTGCAGCCCGACAAGGTTTCCGTGGCGCTCATCTCTGGGATTAACGGCAACGGCAACGTCTCCCATTATCGTCTCGGGGCGCGTGGTCGAGATCTCGATGAACTGCCCGGGGCGCTCCACAATTTCATACTTTACGTAAAATAATTTGCTCCGCTGCGGCCGCATGGTGACCTCCTCATCGCTCAGCGCGGTCAACGTTGCCGGACACCAATTTATCATGCGTTTCCCGCGGTAAATGTATCCGCGCCTGTGGAGCTCAACGAATGCCGTCAGCACTCCCCTGCTGTAGTCCGCATCCAGCGTGTGCACCGAATGCTCGAAATCGCAGGAGACGCCGAGGCTCTTCAGCTGCGACAGAATTATTCCGCCGTGTCTATCGCGCCACTCTCCGGCGAATTGCAAAAATTTCTCACGGCCTAGGCTTTTGGCGTCAATTCCGCCTTTGGCAAGCTCCTTCTCCACCTTGACCTGCATGGAAATTCCGGCGTGGTCCGTCCCGGGGATCCACGTGGCGGACATGTTGCGGTGCCGCGCGCGGCGCACGAAGACGTCCTGCAGCGTCTGATTCAGCAAATGTCCCATGTGCAACACTCCCGTCACATTGGGCGGTGGCATCACTATGCAAAACGATTCCTTCGCGGCATCGGCAAGCCTGCCAAAGCATCCGCCATCCTGCCACATTGCCGTCCATTTTTTCTCCACGGCTTCATGCGGAAAAACTTTGCCGAGATCACCCATTGGCACGCAGAAAAGAACTTTTGCGCGCAATGTCCAGGAAGAAAATACCGCACAATGTGCGCTTTTACTGAACAGCGGCATCCGTCGCACAGGCCGCGTTGCGGCGTTTGTGTTTTGACAAATTTGCGCGTAAAAATTATGCATTTTCCGTTGACTTCGCCGCGAATCGGCCTATAATCGTCCCATGACTTCTAGTTTACGCTCAAGCAGCAGTAGTGTACCAATCAAATCCACGGTAACTGGCCAACCATCCAACGCAGCGAAATTCTCCAAACCTGGCTTGATTAAGCCAAATGATGGCGATGATATCGAAAAAAATCCGGATTTGAAGGCTGCCATTGATCGCGCCAAGATACGCGGAGATTTGCCAAAGGAATTCAAAGGGTGTGACATGTCTCACAGGTGGCCAAGTAGCAAGGACTACGCTGTCATTAGAATCGGTGACATGTGCATGCTGGCGAAATTAAACACGAAAACGGGCAATTTTGACGCCGACATGTCCACAGTTGAAGTTAATAGGCTTAACATCTCCGACAGTACTGGCAACCCACTCGGCGAAGTTTTAACCAACGCACTGAATTATCGGCCTTCGGGAAAATGCACGGATGAATCGTGTGCTTTGATAAAAGGTATCGACAGCATGCGAACACACTTCAAAACGAAGAAGAAGCATCTCACCATTAGCGTCGATGAACGAGGAAATATAACGGCCACACTGGCGAGAGCTGACAAAAAAAATGAGGCCATTACCATACCACTAACATACAATTCATCCAGCGGCGGATTTCGTGCGAATTATTATACATGTGCAAATCTTGAAGATGAAATACTAACCAAAATTCTCGAAGATGGCAAAGAGAGGAAAGAGGAGGAGGAAAAATCAAAGGATGCCTCATCGTCATCAGACAAAGAGAAAACTTCACCTTCCAGTGTCACTGACAAAAAGAAAAACAATGAAAAAGAAATGGAATCCATGTCATCTTCCAGACGCGATATCAACAGAAAAAAACATCAAGATGATAATTCCAAAAATCAGACATCGATCTCTTCTTGTGAGCTCACCCGCGAATCCTCTTCCAGTAGAAAAGAGGATGACGATGGCCGTAGTTTAAGTCTCGATACCGAATCTTTTTACAGCAGCAAAGAGGATGACGATGACAGTGTTAGCGTTCGCGCTATCGCCACAAAAAAACGTATAGATATGAAAAAAGATGATGATTATTTCAATCGCAAAAAAAGAAATAAAGAAAAAGATAAAGAAAAAGAAGAACCAAAACAAAGAGTGAACACAAGGCCATACAACTACTGTGAAATTTTATACGATTCGGATAGTCCCAGACCAAGGTCCCCTAGTCTTTCTTCTACTGCTTCATCGAGCAGTTCTCAAACAGATAGCCTCAATTTTTTCCCATCTGGTTCACATACTCCTCTTTTCTCTCAAGGTTCTTTTTTCTCTCAAGGTCCTCTAGTAGCAGATGATCAAAATTCCTCAAAAAATTCAGAAACTATTTCTATGTCTTCAAATATCTCAGATGGCTCAGATGGCTCAGATGGCCCATCGTTCTCATACGGCGGTTCATATCTCTCCCCAAAGACACAAAAAAACAACCGCGATGATGATGACAATTCTAGCATATCCTCTTCCTCTTCACGCTCGAGCAGGTCGTCAATTGGCTCAGAGACTTCAGAGAACTCAGTGACTTCAGACATTGACTCAAGGCGTTTAGATAGTGATTCAGATGAATGACGATTGATGTTGGATTGTGCCCACTTTGGCAAATTTTTCCGCAAAAATTGCGGATTTTCATTGACATTCCATCGACTGCGACGTACACTGCTGCCATAGCTTAGCGGGATCGGTATGGAAGTCAATAATAATAATCCAAGTGTGACAGTAAGCTCTGCTTCACAGGAAACGGGAAAAAAGGAAGCGGCCGAATCAGCTGCACCGAAGCTGACCGTACTAAATGCAACGAACTGTGATGTCTCTAAAAATGCGGACTTGAAATCGGCGCTTGAGCGTGCTGAAAAGCGCGGAGATCTGCCAAAGGCATTCAAAAAGTATAAAACTGACTCTCTTAGTGCAGTGAATTTTAGCGATTACGCCATCATCAAAATCGGCGATTTGTGCATGCTGGCGAAACTAGACCCAAAAACGAACAAATTTGAATCCAACGTGTCCGCAAATGAAGTCGCTGATCTTGGGCTCCATGATTCAGCCGGCAATGACATTGGAGACCTTCTGAAGGAAAATCTGAAAAAAGGCGAGAGATACTCGCTAACGCTGGGCATCACAACTAAAGACGGAGGTGTGATTATTTCAGCGGAACTCAAGCACAATCCGAAAATAGGCTTCAAAAAAGCTATCGCAACCATGGAGTTCAAGCTCGACAAAAATCAGCTCCGAGCTAGCATGTCGGAGGCTGACATTCGCGAAATGATAACCAACAACGAGACAGGAACTCCGCCAAAGACGGGAACCATCTCCCTGAGCCCGGCCAATGTGGATCCCGATGCCCTTAGTGAAATAACCGTTGAAAATTCCATCGAATCCATCGCAGATGATAATTCTTCAACTTCTTCAAGTTCTACGAGTTCTTCAAGCTCTACGGGTTCTACGAGTTCTTCAAGTTCGGATAATTGATAATTCTCAGCATTCGAATGCTGAGAATATTTAGTCGAGTGCCCACCACGCGGCTATTCTTCGCCGATGAAATGCGAAAACGCTTAATTTTCGAATGGGTTTAGTAGGCGATTCGCTCCAATGTAGCTTAATGTGTGCCGCGCGGCTTCTCCACGTGACACATGTGATCGCCGTGAATTTAAGCCCTCTCAACACATTCGAATAAACAAAGACCACCGGATTCGCTAGAATCCGGTGGTCGTATCACAGGCCAATTCGTTTCAATTTGCGGCATCACATGTCGCGTCAGCCATTGATTTTACTTTCTTTTCTTTGCGCCGTTGCCTCCCTTGGCAGGCTTTGCATGCGACACGCTGGAACTACGCAGAGCGGAGGAATTTTTCACATTGCGCTTTTCCGCTTTTGAATTTTCCTTCTTTCCTTGCGTTTGTGACGGCTTTTTGCTTTCTTTCGGTTTTGACTTTTTGTTTCCCAAAATGGCATTTGAAAAGATTTGCGTCTTTTGCTTGCATTTGTGCTTCGCGTTCACATTTGCTTGCACAAAAGTTTGCACAGCATTATTCGGCAATTGCTCGTTCACGACCACTTGGTCTGCTTGGGAAACAATTGCTTCATTTTCCTCTGTCACAGTGACAACGCTGGCATCGTCCTCTTCGTTTCCATTATCTTCCTCCTCAGATGTCCCATCGGGAACGCTGGCATCGTCCTGGGCATCGGAGACTTCGTTCCCATTTTCTTCCTTATCGGATTCAGAAATTTCCTCGTCACTTGCACCCTCTTTGCCATTTGCATTCTGCTCATTTTTCTGCATCTCGTTGGGCTGTTTGGCTTTTTTTACCAAACGTGAGCCAATAGCAATTACAGTACCAGCAATGAGCACTGCTCCAGCGAACATGCCAACAGCATAGGGATTATCCTTTACAAAACTTCCAATTGCCGAAAGAGTTTTCGCGAACCATTCGCAGATGCGGCCGCCTAGCTGCTTTATGTCTACGTTTGACGCAACAAAACCATAAGCCTTATTCAAATGGCTGATAATCGAGCCGCCACTGTAATTCTGCGCCGCATAGACCGTACTATTTCCAATTCTATCCATATAAACCTCTACGTTTGATATGTATCAAATAAACCATAATTCGGACAAAAAGTCAAGTCTTTTTTTTGCTAGGCGAAAAATTAATGCTGTGACACGTCCAACATTCGCTGCGCTTCAATGGTAAATTATCCAGTCACTTCGACGGGACTCGCAACCGCATCATTTAATTTCTGCGAAAGCCACGCGAAACGTGCACATTCCGCCAGCGCAACTAAAATTACAGTGATTCAGCCTTTTTTTGCAAATCTACCTCTCCTCGCCTTCGGCGAGGAAAACCTGCGGTGCAGCTTCGCTGCACCGCGCGCACAGCCTATTGACTTACACACTTCCTCCGGAACTGCTGCAAATCGCTGTGACTATTTTTCTACTCTTCTCCAGTGCCATCTTTGTTAATTTTAATATCTCCGCGAGTGCTCTTATTCGTTTGCGAAGATGAGGCCATTCCCTTGCCTTTGAATGGCTTGTTTTTGACTTTGTTCTCCTGTTCTATGTTTTCTGATGTACGCCGCTCGCTTTTGATATTTTCTCTATTAATTCTCTCTTGCCTTTCCTGGTCCAGCCTTTCCTGCTTCTGCCTTCTTCTATCCATCTCGTTGGGGATGGCCATTGCGAATGCCACGATTAGAAATAGTATCAAACTAAAAGTCTTCCCGCAGGCCTTATATATCTGTTTAACTGGCCAAACGACAACCGTTGCGGCATTTTTCAGCAGTGCCAAAATAATGTGCACGATTTCTGAGTTGCAACGGTATATCATCCCAATGCATTTGGCAATGCCTTTGCGAGCTTCCGGCGTTATCGCAATTAAGCCTCCAACAACGCCAGCGGCCAGTAGCAGCGGATGATTATAGCAGATCGTCCAGCAGACGGCGATCGGTTTACTTTCTGCCAAACGTGTGCACATTTCCGATCCAGCAATCGCACCGTAAATGGTAGTCGTAAGGCAATAAATTCGCTTGCCAACGCCAAAAGTATTATCAAGCGCACTACCATCCGACGCCCACGTTCCGCCACAAACTCTAATGGCATCACTTAATTTATCCATAAAAAACTCCTATTATTATCATACCATATAAATCACAGCGTTCGCGCAAGGTCAATCTTTTTTTTGCTAGGTAAGTAAAATTGTGGCAAAATCCACACACAAATCGACATTTGCCCGCTCCAATGGGCAGCGTCTCTGCAATTTTGCTCCGGATCTGCTGCTAAAATTCGCATTGCGGTACAATCTCCCACTCCGATCTGCATCGGCTACAGCGCGGCGGAAGATGTCACGCTCATCTCGCTCAACTGCGGCAATTTCACCATTTGCTTGACGGTCGCTGCCGTGTCACGGAGCACACACAGTCCGATATTTTCGGACATAAAACCACACGCCCCCTTCCGCCGCAAGCGGCGGAAGGGGGCGTGCTGCTGTCTGATTTCGCTGGCGGCAACTATCCACTGGGACACTTGCCGCACAAACGGTTGTCAAAGTGCCTTTGCTTTCGCGAATTTCAAATGAAAAGCATAGGCGGTATCACACAAAAAAAGAAGTGTCACAGGACATAGTAAAAAGAAAAAGCAGTAGTACCTATGATAAGTAAAGACACCACGCCTTTCCAACATATCGGGGAATTATTATTCTTAGTTGCTTTACTTTTAGCCTTTGTGGTGTTTTTAGTATCCACATCATTTTCCGATTTCACAGAAACCACTTGAGATGTTTCTGCCTCGCTGTTGCTCTGCTGCTCCATCGGCTTCTCTGCGGTGTTTTCCGTGTCAACGCTATTTTTCGATTCCACAGAAACCTCTTGAGGTGTTTCTGTCTCGCTGTTGCTCTGCTTCTCTGCGGATTTTTTCGCGCCCACGGCATAAGAGCGCAAACCACAAAAGGTCGCTGATATGGGACTAGTTATCAGTCCAAGTAGTCTCAATGTTGCCGTGAACACATTTTTTATTAGGTCTTTTAAGTTTAAAAGAATATTCCCCAGCGCCTTACATGCCTCCTCACATCTCTCTCTGTTTTCCTTAGAAACGAAGGTCAAAGCAATAGCCGCAACAGCATAGCATATCAATTTGTGCGACAGGATAAGGTCCTTCAGCAATCCGCCAAGGGCAATCGTGCGATCCACTAGTTGGTGTTCGCTAGCCTTTTGCGACACTGCGCCAAAAGTTTTCCCACCAATGGGTTTTATGCTTCCCAACACCAATTCGCCATTCTCAAAGATCGTCTTACCCACTAGTTGGTGTTCGCTAGCCTTTTGCCACACTGCGCCAAAAGTTTTCCCACCAATGGGTTTTATGCTTCCCAACATCAATTCGCCATACTCAACGACCGTCTTACTATTATTACAAATTTCCATATAATCCCTCCATACTTCCATGTAGAAATCATTTTTTTGGCAAAAAGTCAAATCTTTTTTTTGTCAGGGATGATTTTTGACCTATGGGCAGAGCTTCCCCAGCGCGACGGAAGATGTCCCGCTCATTTCGCTGGGCTGCGGCAATTCCCACACTTGCGAAATACCCACATTTGCGGAATGCCGCCGCGGCGTCGCAGGGAACACCAAAGTCGATGCTTTTGGCCACAAAACCACACGCCCCCTTCCGCCGCAAGCGGCGGAAGGGGGCGTGCTGCCGTCTGCTTCCACAGACGGTGTCGTTTCAATGGGAACTATTGCAATTTTTCGCATTGCCACCGTGGTGATGACGGCCTGACATCTGCTTGTGCCACTGCATCGAAGCTCTGTGCCGCAGCGTCAATCTTCAGTCATTGCATTGCAAATCTCTTCCCTGCCCATCGCAGCGGGATGACACTGGCCGCAAGTCGGCGGCAAGTATCCATCGGAGTACTTGCCGCGCGAATGAGTTGGGAAATGCATCCGTTTCCACTATTCCAACATTGGATATTCGATCTACAGACCAACTGCGGCATCGCCCTGTACAAATCGTTGCGCGAAATATACTGCACCTTTGCACAAATATACTGCACCTACACAAAAACCACTAAAGAGGCCAAAGCTGAACGCGGCATGTGCACAGCGCGTGCTGCGCGTTTTGTTATTTTCACTCGCTTTTGGCTTCGCGACATCTGTCGTTTTCAATTGCACATTGCCATCTTTCTGCGTTTCATCAGCGGATGAAGACTCACCATCACTTTCTTTCACATTTTTTGTTCCCGCACCGGCAATGCTCTTGTAGATTTTTGCTCCCACACCGGCAATGTTTTTTAGAATACGAAATGGTACGGCTATGGGGCTAAGTGCTATGCTAATCGTGAGCAACAACATGTTATTTTCAAATTTGTACAAATTTTTAACAATATTCAGTAAATTTTTCACAGCACTCTGCACATTATTCATCATACCTGTGCTCCATTTGCCGACTGTCTTCCAAAATGGCTTCAGCGCAATAGGTGCAGCAACACAAACAATACCTATGGGAAGTATTATAGGATGCTCCATGAGAAATTCAATCGCGCGCTCCTTCAGCAATCCGCCAAAGGCAATCGCGCGCTCCACTAGTTGGCATTCGCTAGCCTTTTGCGACACTGCGCCAATAGCTTTCACACCAATGGGTTTTACGCTTCCCCACGCCAATTTGACATACTCAACGGCCGTCTTACACATAGCACTATTATTACAAATTTTCATATAATCCCTCCATACTTCCATGTAGAAATCATTTTTTTGGCAAAAAGTCAAATCTTTTTTTTGTCAGGAATGATTTTTGACCTATGGGCAGAGCTTTCCCAGCGCGGCGGAAGATGTCCCGCTCATTTCGCTGGGCTGCGAAAATTTCACCATTTGCGGAACTGGCGCTGCTGTGCCAGCTGGCGACACATGCCGATTTTTTGGCCACTATAAACTACATCGCCCCCTTCCGCCGCTTGCGGCGGAAGGGGGCGATCCATGGTTGTCTGATTTCGCTGGCGGTAGGTATTCAGTGGATACTTACCGAACAAACGGTTTTCTTATTGCTAAACACCTTCTTGCTGCTCATCTTCTTGCTGCTCACCTTCTAGCTGCTCATCTTCTTGCTGCTCACCTTCTAGCTGCTCACCTTCTTGCTGCTCACCTTCTTGCTGCTCACCTTCTAGCTGCTCAACTTCTTGCCGAGGTTTCTTCTGAAGAAGAATAGTACGTACAATATCTCTAAGTAGATCAGATAAATTTTTATAAGCATTCTTCACGCCCTCTTTGACACCGTTGAAGCTACCTTTGAATGACGCAGGCGCAATCAAGCATAGGCCGATAATGAACAATAATATGTTGATAGCAATCGAGTATGTGTGGCAGGCAAGCTTGATTAAATTTTTACACATTTCAAATAAATTTTTCACAACACTATTCCACAATGTTTTGACAGAGATCAACAATACATCGAAAGTAAGTCTGAACAGAATTTTAATACCGCGCCAAAATTTTTTGATGTTATCTCTGGCCGACTGCAAAGATGAAACTTCTTTAGCAATCTTAATAATGCAGGCAACGCCGAAAACAGTTGCGACAATTGCCACTGGATGCGCCTTCCCCCACCCGAAAAGGGCAAGCCAATTCTCAGATTTTCCCGCTGCGTTGATAAGTTTCGGCACACTTCTAAACGCCCATTTGCCATATTTAACGGGGTAGTTAATTATATGAACGTACAATCCGCCAAAGGCAATCGCGCGATCCTTCAGTTGGTATTCGCTAGCCTTTTGGCACACTGCGCCAAAAGCTTTCCCAGTAATGTGTTTTACGCTTCCACACGCCAATTTGCCATACTCAACGGCCGTCTTACACATAGCACTATTATTACAAATTTTCATATAATCCCTCCATACTTCCATGTAGAAATCATATTTCCGGCAAAAAGTCAAATCTTTTTTTTGTCAGGAATGGTTTCTGACATGTGCGCCAGAGCTTCCCACGGCGCGGCGGAAGATGCTCAGTTCATTTCGCTTGGCTGCGGCAATTCCACCATTTGCGGAATGCCGCTGTCGTGCCACAGTGGACTTCCAGTCCGATACTTTTCACGGGAGAATGAGAGATGTCCCGCTCATTTCGCTGGGCTGTGGCAATTTCATCATCTGCAGGACGGTCGGTGCTATGTCACACAGTGCACCGGATGGCCGCATCTTGACATTCCTGAATTCATCGCCGTAGATGATGACCTCAACCGGATTTGTCGTGTGCTGCGTGAATGCCACGCCGGATGGAATGTCCAACATTTTTTCCAAATTTCCGTGATCCGCCGTTATTAGCGCATTCCCTCCCACCTGATCCACCGCTGCCATCAGCTCCTTTAGGCATGAATCCACCGCATCGGCCGCCATTCTTCCGGCAACGATGTTGCCGGTGTGGCCGACCATGTCAGGATTTGCGAAGTTCACCACCAGCAGCGAATAGCCTCCGCTAACTATCGCATTTTTCACCTCATTTGCGACCTCGAGCGCGCTCATTTCCGGCTTTTGGTCATATGTCTCCACCTCCCTCGGACTCGGGATCAACTTGCGATCCTCTCCGGGAAACGGCTCCTCCCTGTAGTCATTGAAGAAAAATGTAACGTGGGCATATTTTTCCGTTTCGGCACATCTGAACTGCTTCAGTCCACATTTGCTGATGTATTCGCCGAGAATGTTTCGCATTTTCTCTGGACGCTTGAATATCACGTGCTCGCAGAGCCCAACTTCATATTCGGAGAGCGTCACGTAGTGCAGCTTCAGCAACTTTTCCCTAGGGAATTCGGAAAAATTTGGATCGACGAATGCTCGCGTCAGTTCCCGCGGGCGATCCCCACGGAAATTGAAAAAAAGAACGCTGTCATTGTCTCCAACCGGCGCGATGAAATTCCCGTGTTCATCGGCAATTTGCATCGGATACATGAATTCATCTCCAATTTGAGTTTTCGACTCCGGATCGCCGTAGTAGTACTCTATGGCCTCCTTCGGCGATTGAAATTGCAGAAAATTATTCTTCCCGACCATGCAATCGTAGGCCTCTTTAACGCGATTCCATCTGCCGTCGCGATCCATCGCCCAAAATCTTCCCATTACGGTCGCGATCCTGCCAATGCCGATTTCGCGGCATTTACCTTCGATTTCTTCGGCGTACTTCACGCCGCTCTCCCGCGGAGTATCGCGGCCATCTCCTATGAAATGAATGAACACATCCTTCAGCGCGGCACTTTTGGCGAATCGTAGGATTGCATACAGATGCCGCAGCACCGAATGTATGCCACCGTCGGAACATAATCCAACCAGATGCAGCTTCGAGTTGTGCCGCTTGACGTTTTCCAGTGCCCCGCGAAATTCCGCATTTTTTTCGAATTCTCCGCTGCGAATCGCCCTGTCGATTCTTACTATTTCCTGGTCAACGACTCGTCCGGCGCCGATGTTTTGGTGTCCAACTTCGCTGTTTCCCATCACTCCATCCGGTAATCCAACCGCCAATCCGGACGCTTCAATCTCCGTGCGCGGCCAATTTTTCGACAAACTGCGGGAAAATGGTATATTCGCCCGAAGAATGGAATTGCAAAAGTCCTCATTCCGATTTGGGTTGCAACCCCAGCCGTCGCGTATCACCAAAACCGTCGGAACAATGCCATTTGCCATTGGAGCACACTATTCAATTCTTCGGACCATTCAACTCATTTCGCAGATGTTCCACCCACTTTGCGCGCTCTGCGATCTGCTTTTCGGCGCCCGAATCCTTCGGTGTCCAAAATTTCACAGGATGTTCCATGTAGTGCTGTCCGGAGACATTATCCGCAAAATTGTGGCTGTATAAATAATCCCTCTGATTCCCCTCTCGCCTGTTGGCGCTTCCGTGGTTGTCGCGCAGCCAAAGTGGGACATTCTGCAGTCCATTTTTCGCCACGTGACTGCGGCATTTCGAAAGCGCCATGTAGGTCGAATTGCTCTTGGGCGCGGTGGCCAAAAATACCGTCACGTGCACCAGATTCAATGCGCATTCCGGCATGCCAATTTTTTCACATGCCTCGAAGCAGGCAATCGCCAGCGGCAATGCTCTCGGATCCGCCAATCCCACGTCTTCCGATGCGAAAATCACCATTCGCCGCGCAATGAAACGTGGATCTTCGCCGCCATCCAACATCTTCGTCATCCAAAAAATCGCAGCGTCCGGATCACAGCCGCGCATGCTCTTTATGTATGCGGAAATGGTATCGTAGTGCTCGTCCTCGTCAGCATCGTAGCGAAGTGCCCGCTCCATGGAAAAATTTTCCACCTGTTCCGCCGTGATTTCGGAGCCAACGGGCAGGCTCATCACAATCGTTTCCAGCGCGTTCAGTGCCCAGCGGAGATCCCCATTTGACATGGCCGCGATGCTTCCGATGACATCGTCCGCAGCGTGACACTTCATTGTGCCAATGCCGCGCTCATCGTCCGAAAGAGCACGCTCCAGAATATTGGTGATGTCGTCCGTTCCGATGGGATTCAATTTGAAGAGATGACTCCTGCTCAGCAGCGGAGAAATGACGTAAAACCCCGGATTGTGTGTGGTGGCACCGATCAGGCGAACGGTGGCCGTTTCAACGTCCGGCAGCAGCAGATCCTGCTGCGCCCTATTGAACCTGTGGATCTCGTCGATGAACAGCAGCACATCCTGCTCCGGATGTTTCCTTGCGAAGAGCAGGATTTCACGCAGCTCGGCAACATTGGAAAGCACGGCATTGATCTTCACAAATTTTGACTTTGTCTCCGCGGCAATGACTTCCGCAAGTGTGGTTTTCCCGGACCCCGGTGTTCCGCAGAGAATTATGCTGGAAAATGCACCGGATTTTATCAGTTTCGGCAGAAGACACTTTGGCCCGAGAATGTGGTCCTGTCCGACTATTTCGGAAAGCACGCGCGGACGCATTTTTATGGCCAATGGGATGTAGCGCGCCCCGCACGCTTCGATCCGTTCATCGCGCAGAACGTGGGCGAATTCAAATTCGCTCTGCTCATTCGCTCTCATGGCTAAATATTTTACAGCGCTTGTGCGCAAATCCACGCTTAGAATTTCTGAGGAAGAAATTTAAAAATTTTTCCGTCTCCTCAAACTTGCCGTACCCTTCGGCGAGCATCGACTTCGCCCGTTCACTGAATGGTCCAGTGCGCACGTAGAATTCGCGGAAACAATTCCTCAGTGCGGAAATGTTTTCAGCGGGAATGTCCGCACGGTGCAGAGCGATCAAATTTATTCCTATTACCAGTGAATCTCCGGCCGCTATGGTGTACGGTGGAATATCGAGCGATGCGGCACAGGTCCCGGCGAGAATGGCGTACTCTCCAATTGTGACATCCTGGTGTACGGCAGCGCCGCCACCGATGAAACATTTTTTGCCCAACTTCACCTTGCCTCCCAAAATGGAAGTGCTTGCGATAACCGCACCATCTCCCACTTCGCAGTCGTGCGCCACGTGTGTTCCGGACTGCAGCATGCAATTGCTTCCAACCATTGTCGTGCCAAATTCAACCGCGGAACGGTGCACGGTGGCATATTCGCGGACGGAAGTGTTATCGCCGATGGCAACGCCGCTCGTGAGGTTCACGTCGAATGAAATGTCCTGCGGAATTCCACCAATTACCGCGAAGCTGTCGATGAGGGAACCATTGCCTATCACTGTCCCGCTGCGCACTATGGCATGTTCTCCGATCGTTGTGCCATGGCCTATGGAAACGCCATTTTCCACCGTCGCATAGGCCCCAATTTTTGAACCATCTCCCAGCGAAACGTCTTCGCCGACGATTGCAGTTTTGTGAATGGACAACATGCTGACACAGTCTTTTCAAAAGAGACGCCAAGTCAAGGCATTGCAATTGCAAATTCCCATTTGCTTTTTCGCCGCTGCGAAAATGTGCAAATTTTCAGTGATAATATTTGCTTGCGATCCTATCCACTCCGCGCTTTGGAGTGGCACCACGCTTCATGCTGACCAGGAAAAATCGCAGAAAATTTTTCGTTTCGAATGTGGTGCCGTATCCTTCCCGAATCATGCCCTTTGCGCGCATTTTCACCGGGCCCGTCCGCCCGTAGAATTCATTGAAACATGCCTCCAGCGCGGCAACATTTTCATCGCTCACATTCGCGCGGCGCAACCCGTCAAAGTTTATGCCGGTCAGAATGGTGGCGCATCCGATCACAGCATAGGGCGGCAGGTCGAGCGCCGTTGCGGAGTCGTCCTCCATCATCGAATAATCCCCGAATGCTATGCCGTACTCCGTGGCAGCCTTTTTCCCGAAAAAACATCCCCTTCCGACTGATACTTTGCCGCCCAGCGTGGAGGAAATGTCCATGATCGTGCCATCTCCGACCACACAGTCATGTGCCACTTTCGAGCCCTTGTGAAACGTGCAATCATTCCCAACGACGGTGCGGCTATTGTTCTTCGATGAGCGGTTTATGACCACGTAGCTGCCGATGCGGTTGTTGTTGCCGATCACCACACCGCTGGAAATGGGAATATTAATGTCAAAGCCGTCATATTGCGGGAATCCGCCGATTGCCGCAAAATTTCCCACGGTGCAATTGGATCCGATTCTTGTGCCGCTTCTGATTACCGCATAGCTGTCAATTTTCGTGCCACTTCCAACGGTGACATCGTCCCCGATCACGGAAAATGCTCCGATGGAGACGTCATTTCCGAGATTCACATCATTTCCAATGATTGCGGTGGCATCAACGTGTGGCATGTGTCCGACATTCTCCAAAGAAAATCGCGCCAGTCAACGGAACATGTCGAAATGTTTCAACATTCGCAGCGCTATTCCCTTAAATGTTGGCAGTGAGATGCGGGATCCCCACGCCACACCCTTGTCCACCCGGGCATCATCGGCGATGACGGTTATGACGAACTTTGGCTCGTCCACCGGGAAAAATCCGCTGTAGGAGGAGGAATTCCTCTCCTGCGAGTAGTGTCCATCGATAATTTTTTGTCCGGTTCCGCTTTTGCCCCCGAAATCGACGTTTTTCTTGAGCATGCAATCCTCCGGTCTGCGCAGGATCTTTCGCAGGCGCACAGCGGTTTGCTTCGATATTACCCTTCTCCTGACGACGGGGTCCACGCGCAAAATTTCATCGTCACCGTCAACGATGCACCCGAATAGATTCGGCTTCATCAGAACGCCATCGTTTGCGATCACCGACATCGCACAGTGTGTCTGCAGCGGAACGGCACCTATGGCATGTCCCATAGGCATGCGCGTTATGGTCCAAGCGTCCCATTTTGATACGGGAAATAGTATTCCGATGGACTCTCCGTCGAATCCGTACCCAGCTTTTTCGCCGAATCCGTAGGCCCTGACGCAATTGTAAAATGCCTCCTCCCCTATCAGCATCGCGATCTGTGCGGCGGCCCTATTGCTCGATTTCCTCACCGCCTCAATGAGGTTCAACTGCCCAAATGGCTTGTAATCGTGTGGCAGCGACACCTTCTGCCCGCGGTTCATAGCCGTTGACTGCGCGCAGTCGAAAACGCTGTTCTCGTCAACGAGGCCATATTCCAGACCAAATGATGTGACGACTATTTTGAAAACTGACCCCGGCTCATAAATTTCACAAACCGCAAGATTCTTCATGTGTTCCAGCGGATATTTTCCGTAGTTATTCGGGTCATAGTCCGGATAATTCACAAGCGCCAAAATTTCTCCGGTGGCAGCGGTGGAAACTATGGCGGATACTGACTTCGGCGAGAATTTTTCCACCAATTTTTGCACCTCATCGTAGACGATCCTTTGCACATTGGCATCGATTGTGAGGACTACGTCGCTGCCTTCCTTTGCCGAGACTTCCTTCCTGCGAAACTGTGCCAATTCGCGCGCTCCGCCGTCCTTTTCCGACTCCACGTATCCATCCTGCCCGCGCAGATATAAATCAACGTAGCGCTCCACTCCGCAAACGGGGGCATTTTCAAAGTTCACAAAGCCGGTTATGTGCGCCATCACATTGGCAAACGGATACATTCGCCTGCGGTTCCTTATGCCGTAGAGCCCCCTGATGCCGAGCGTTCCTATGGCCGAATGCAGCGAATCACTGCCTATTTCGCAGATGGGACACCAGCGAATTTTTTTCGCCTCACCGTCGACGATCTTCCTCGTTTTTTTGAATTTTTCCAGAATATCATTCGCGTCCAATTCCAAGATCTCCGCAAGTGTCATGATTCCACTCATGTCTCCATCCGCGTTCGCCGCGTAGGGGTCGACTCCGATCGTTATTTTCGTCTCGTCCATGGCCAGCACCTCCAGGTTTCTGTCCAGTATGTTGCCCCTTCTGGCCGGAATAGTAGCGGTGGATGATCTCGTATTTTTCAGCGCGCCGTAGTACTTGTCCCTTCTCACGTACGACAGATCAAGCACTCTCCATCCCATCACGCAGAACAGCAGCGCAACGGCGCAAATCACCACCAAATGCCTGGCATTTTTCTTTTGCATTCCAAACGTCGCCCATACTTTTCTGCTCAAAAACTTCTCCTCTGCAACGATAAATGACTCGCTGTGCGCGCGGTGATTAGTGCCATTCATCCGCCAAAGGTGCGAAAATTTCCGGACACTGCTGTGAATAATTCGCAGCGCGACCGGAAGAAATTTTTATTGCCATTCCTTGAAAAATTGCCTATTTTGCCGCCCATGGTCTATCACTGGTACATTGCCGTGCTAATTGTGTCATATCTGCTTGGATCGCTGTCATTTGGAACGGTAATCTCGCGCGCGAATGGCGTGAATATTTTTGATGGCGGCAGTGGAAGCTCTGGCGCCACCAACGTGCAGAGAATGGTCGGGAAACGTGCCGGGCGCACGGTTTTTATTCTGGATTTTTTGAAGGGCTTTGCGCCAACGCTGCTGCTGCTGAAATTTTATCCAATGGGAAATATCCCCAGTGAGCGCCTTGCCATGACATGTCTGCTGGGAATTCTTGTGGGGCACAGTCTTTCCATATTTCACCATTTCCGCGGAGGAAAAGGAATAGCCTCCATGATGGGAGGATTGCTGTCGATCATGCCGAGTTCATTCGCCATAGGCATTCTCGTCTGGCTTGTGATTTTCCACGCCACCAGAATAGTTTCCGTGGCATCGCTCTGCTTTTCGACAAGTGTCATGCTGACGGCATATCTGTTCTATGCGCCGGAATATATCATATTTGCACTTCTGCTGAATTTGATAGTTTTCTGGAGACACAGGGAAAATATCGCGCGCCTCATCAACGGCACCGAACACAGATTTATGTAATGCGTCGCAGTCCGTGATTTTTCCAGTAAATGAAATGCGCACATCGGCGAAAAATGTACCGTTTGCGGGAATGATTTCAAAAAGCTTGATTTTTCAGGCGCAAAATGCAGGAGATTTAGCATGGCAAATCCGACCGACATTCGAAAGGGAAAAGTTATAGATTACAATGGCGTCCCGCACGCGGTTTTGGAGGTGCAACACAGGACACAGGGCAGACAGGCGGGATTTGTGCAGGTGGTGATGAGAAATTTGAACAGCGGAGCATCCATAGCGGTTAAATTCCTGTCATCCGATAACGTGACATTTCTCACCATGAGCACGATGACGCTCGAATATTCCTACGTGGATGACATGGGACATCATTTTTTGGACACGACAACCTACGATGACATTTGCCTGCCCAATGATCTCGTCGAGGACAAAAAAAATTTCCTGTCCATTGGAAAGACCTACGACGTTTCCTGCGTGAACGAAAAGCCCGTTGAAATAATTCTTCCGGCATCCGTCACGATGAAAGTCATTGATTCCCCGGAGGGCGTGCGTGGCGACACCGCATCGAATGTGCAAAAGCCGGCGACAACGGAAACTGGATTAGTTGTGCAGGTGCCGCTGTTCATAAAACCCGGAGAAATGATACGCGTCAGTTCAAGCGATGGGTCATACATCGGCAGAGCATAGTCCCATGCGCAGAATAAAATCGCACGGAGATTTTAGATTGCCATCAGCGGAACGGTGACATTGTATGCTCCGTAGAATTTTAGGAGAGATGACAGAGTGGACTATTGTGTTCGACTCGAAATCGAATGTGTCGCAAGGCACCGGGGGTTCGAATCCCTCTCTCTCCGCCATATCCGATTGTAACGTGTGCACCCCACCACCGCATGCGCATCCTACCCGTGAAATTGCATCGAATTATTTGATCACGCAGCGGAAATAAAAAGTGGACTCATGGCGAAATGGAGGCAACAAACGGGAACGGTGCCGCTGGGATATGTCCCAGAGTGGGAATAAATTTTTCTTGCGATGTGCGCGTAATTTCATAGCGTGGCGAGCGGATGAGCGAATTTGACATTAGGCGGGAGCGAATAGAAATAACTTCAGTCAATTATTTCGGGACAGTGAACTTAAAAATAGGGAACCTTGTGGCGGCGATTGTTAAACCAAATGCATCGCTCTTTCGCCGTGGACTGGTGCACCTCTCACCAGTAAACGGAAGCGATTGGCCATCGCTTGCGCACAGTAACACGAATGAGCCACGGCTGCTGTGGATTGCGAATAAAATTTTATCCGGCAGAATTGCGGAGCTGAATATGGGGATGTTTTTCCCCAAGGTGGATTAGTTTTCGCTGAGCATTCATCCTTTGCTGCAGCTGCGATTCGAAGTGCTGAAATGAGAAGTGTCCTCGCGCGAACAAAATGCCTTCGCCTTTGTCCCTTCCCCCACTCTGCAGCGTCTCTTAGCGGCCGGCGTGAGAGGGTTCATGGCTATCAAATGGAAAATAATGGAAAATATTAGGCATCCGTTGGCGCGATTTCGTGGACCAGATTCAGTACACATAAATTATAAAACCCTGGGCCTATTCCTTTGTCAGCAATTTGTACCACTTGAGGCTTCGATATCTGGCATAAATCGCTGTCAAATATGCGGCAGCGGATGCCAACGACAGCAGGTGAACGACCGTTACGGAATTCAATTTGCCGGTGGCGAATAGCACGCCGACCGGTGCCACTAAAAATGTCCAAATGCACAGCACACTGGCAATATTCGTGTATTTTGTGTCGCCGCCGGACAGCAGCACACCCCATTGGATCGAGCACACGGCTTCCATTGTTATTCCGACAAATAGTATTTTGAAAATTATTGACATGGTCGGGTACAGCGGCGAAATGTCTTCCCGCAGCGCATCCAGCAGCTTGAATATTGCATTTGGCATCACGAGCATTGGAATCATGGTGATGAAACACATCAGCAGTGTTATCACGGTGAGTTTTTTGACAGCCGTTTTGACCGCCGCCAGGTCATTTTGTCCGATGAAGTTTGCGGAAATGGCGGCTGAACCCTTCGCAATTCCGTCGCAAATGAATGCAAATAGCACATAAATGGTGATCATTACGCCGTGTATGGTGGCCAATTCCTTCGACACATGTCCGAGCGCAGCATAGATTAAATACCACGCCAACATTTCGGCGCATCTCCCCAGCGACATCGGTATGCCGATGCCCACGCACCGCATGAATAATTTTTTGTCGAATTTCCTATTCTTTAGCGTGTCGTATCTTTTCCTGTTCTTTTTGCACCAAAACCCGACCGCAAGAATAATCGTCTGCGTTGCCTCCGCCACTATGGTCGCTATCGCTGCGCCATTGCAGCCGAGGCTGGGGATCACATCGCCGCATCCAAAAATCAGCAGGTAGTCCAACAGGACATTTACCAGTGTTCCGGCGACCACCACAAGCGTTATTATTTTTGTCCGCCCGCGGCCCACGAAAAATCCAGTCAATGCCGCCGTGAGCGCCGGTAACCAACAAAAATATGTGAGAATTTTCTGATATGCGACGCCCTCCTCTTGGCAATATTCTGGGATCAAATTTACGTATTCGGCGAAGTATCCGATTGGAATCACCAGAATCAGAGAAAATAGCACGAAATAGATCATTTGCCACACGGGCGATGCGATTTTATCATCCTCCATGGCGCCGTTGTACTGTCCGACGAAAATTTCCGCCGTACCGGCTATTGCCATTAGCATGAACGTGCACAGTCCGGCCAATGTGCCGCCGAATATTGCAGCATTCATGGAATTAACGGAATAGTAAGCCAGAAAAATTCGATCCACGAGAAACATCAAATTTTCCGAAAATGACGACAGAACCAGCGGAATCACTATTCGCAAAATGTCGGCCGTTGAACAGCTTATGCGATTATTTTTACCAGTAAAATCCATGCAACAGCCGCCAATGCTCAATGGCAAATGGTCAGCCTTTATATTCCTTGTGTGCCATAATTTCTTTCCATTTGGCTGAAATTGTCAACGCTAAACGAAAAATAACCAACGCTGATAATACTTTTGCGCAGCCGCAATGTTCGCACAATGCCGCTCAATCGCAACCCATGGCGGCAGTTAGAGTGAAAATTTTGCCATTCATCTCCGCTGTGCAAATTAAGCGCAATTGTGGCACATAAAATTTTTTTTAATTTATGTTGACAGATGCTCAATCTCCCAATAAGTCAAAATTAAATTATATAACAAAGGGTAGTTTTAATGAACAAAAGAATTGAAGATTGCACTATGATACGCGCACGGCAACATGGCGGCGTCGGTGAAAACGTTCTCGTAAATAATACAAAGGATGAATTTAAATGTGTGAAGGTTGCCATCACAGCCCCACACAGCGAACCGCGTGAATTTTTCATAGCCACTAAAGAGTCTGCCGGTTATGCTTTCCTTAATACGACCGTTATTGGTCCCATGGAAAACGGTAGTTTGGCAAATAGTCTGATTAGCAGGAGTGCCTTGGACAGAAAACTGTCACTGCGCCCATCGACTGT
>JAITRI010000054.1 GCA_031288455.1 Puniceicoccales bacterium | reverse complement strand
ACAAAGCGGTTTACGGGAAATCGCAGCTCGCGGTGCGCCTGAGAAGTTCACGGCGGTCGTGCTTTTATTTGGAGTGAAGTCCACGACGCCAGCTTACTGCCATCTCTTTCCTCTAAATTTGTGACGGCTGCCCGGCGGAGGAATGCGAATGGTCGCCGGATTTGCACCTTCCTATGCACGCATCCACAAGAACGGTTATGGTGTCAATCACCGGCTTTCCGCGAAAAAATTTTGCCTTCAGCGCCAGGGGGATTTCGGTGCATCCAAGGACGATGACATCGGCACCAAGTGACAGGAGGTCGTCCGCCGCCACTGAGAAAAATTTCTCCGCGCGCGCCGGATGGGAATACTGCAGGCCGGCCTTTACGGCCGCTATTCCTTCGTCGACTGACATCTGCAGCCCATCGCTCGGGAATAAAAATTCACAGCGGCATTCGATTTCTTTCGCGTGCGACTGGTAAATTTCCGCAATTCTTGTGCCGGAGCTGCACAGTATTCCGATTTTTCGCGCAGCGGGGTATTCCGTCGCAATGTGGAGCAGCGTCTCATTCACCACGTCTATGAATGGAATCCCAACGGCACTTTCGATCTCACGGATGGCGCAATGGGCGGTGTTACATGGGATGCAGCAGATGGTCGCGCCGCATGATTTCAGTTTTTTCCCCACCTCGGTGAAGTACGGCACAAACGATATTTTACTTTTCCCTGACGCGAAAGCAATGCGATTTGGGGCGTGCGTCGCCTGGAATAGTATCACATCCGGCTGCTGCGGATCGTCGCAGCATCCCAATTCCGTCAGGCGCCTTTCCATGCGACACATCAGTTCATTGGCGGCCGCCACGCCGCAACCACCGATCACACCGATAGTCTCATTGGCATAGTTTGGCATCGCGCTACTTCACTTCCGGAAGCTCAATTTTATTTTCTATTACAGAATCGACGATGCCGTATTCCTTCGCCTCAGTCGCCGTCATGAAATAGTCGCGGTCGGAATCCTTTTCGATTTGCTCTATGCTGCGCGCGCTGTGCTTCGCCAAAATCTCGTTTATGACCTTGCGCCACCGAAGAATTTCCTTCGCCGCTATGGAAATGTCCGCCGCCTGCCCACTGGCCCCGCCCGTCGGCTGGTGTATCATAATCCTGCTATTGGGCAATGCGTAGCGCTTGCCCTTTGTTCCAGCCGCCAGCAAAATCGTCCCCATGCTTGCCGCTTGTCCAACGCAGTATGTCACAACGTCGCACCTGATGAATTGCATGGTGTCATATATCGCCATACCGGACGTGACATTTCCACCTGGAGAATTGATGTACACGTGCACATCCTTCTTCTGGTCTTCCATCTGCAGAAATAGCAGCTGCGCAACGACGGCGTTCGCCACGAAATCATCTATGGGCGTTCCTATGAAAATGATCCTATCCTTTAGTAATCTGCTGTAAATGTCCCACGATCGCTCGTTGCGACCATCCTTTTCGTAGATGTACGGCAGAGGCAAATAATGTCCCATGCTTCACCTCTAATCAAAAGCTTTCCCAAATCAAGAATCTTGTTCCACAAATGCGACTTTTGGAAAGCTCGCGGGTGTAGCAATTAATAATCCGGCCGTGTCCACGCATCATATGCAAAACTCTTCGCCGGGATCCATGTCGAAAACTTTTATTTTCGGAGCGACGTCGATCAGCAAATCCATGAACCAATTGCGCGAACTCTCCTCTCCGTGCACAAGCACGACGGATCGTGGGGACATGCCAAGCACATTTTTTAAAATATCCTCTCTGCTGGCGTGCCCACTGAGATCAAATCTGTGGATTTTGGCGGAAATCTTCGCCGTGTAGTTCTGCGCCTTGAACAGAAATGAGTCCCCAGCGGAACACTTTTGCAACTCTCCGCCTGGAGTATCCTCATCGCAGAACCCGACGAAACATATGGCATTTTTATGGTCATCGATGAGCGCGCAGGCAACGTTGTAGGCGGATGTGTTCTCGACGAGCATGCCGCTGCTGAGGACGAAAATCGATGGCCGTTGAATCTGCGATTTTATGTACTTTGGATCGTTGCCGCGGAAGATTTTTACGCCCAATTCCCGCGTAATCTTTTTGCGAAAATTTACCAGCGATAGTTTTTTCGCAACGGTGTCGAAGTCGTCAATCAGGCCGTATCCAAGCCCGGAGCAGAAAATCGGAGAATCTTTCTGCAGACGATTTGAATTTCTTGCGTCACTTATTATCTTCAAAATTTCCTGCATGCGACCGAATGCAAACGCTGGAATTAAAACCGATCCGCCGGCATCGATCGTGTCGCGAATTGTCACTATCAACCGCTCAATTTCACTGTCAACGGAACGTCTATCCTCCGGCATAACGGATCCGCGCGTAGTTTCCGTGATGACGGTATCAACTTCGCAGGTGGGCCACATCGCTCCTTTTATCGTCCTCTGGTCGCGGAATAGAACATCGCCCGTGTAGAATGTCTTCCTGTGCCTGTGTTCGATCAGTATGGAGCTGGCTCCCAGCACGTGCCCGGCTGAAAAAAATGTCACCGTCATCTCATCGCTATCTTTTTTAAATGTGCGCGGCTTGCCGAATTGCATCGGTAAAATGTGGTCCTCTAGCGATTCTATGTCCGTTTGGGTGAAGAACGGATATTCCCTTATGCCGAATTCATCGCGCCGCAGGCGCATCACTGACACGGAATTGGCGAGTATCCTCGGCAACACTATCTGCGATGCGCGGGACATCAGGACTCTCGCCTGCTGCTGCCGTTTCATTAGATATGGCAACGACCCAACGTGGTCCAGGTGGCAGTGGGAAATCAGGATCAAATCAAGCGCCGAAGAGCCAAGTTTTTCAAATGTCGGGAGGGAATCATAGCCGTCATGCTTCGGATTTGTTCCGCAGTCGAGCAGCACGCTAAACGTTCCGATTTTTGCAAATAAGCATGACGATCCGATATCCTTCGTCCTATTCAAGTCCATCAATTGCATGGGAAAGGTTCATTCCTCCAAAAATAAAATAACATTCACGCGGACTTCGCCAATCAATTGATGTTTTTTTTGTTAAAAAGCAACTAAATAATTTCACATACTCAGCAATTTAAGCGCTTTTGTTATTATCCGACTCCTTACAAAATTCATACATTTGCTTGTGCAGTTCATACACCTTTTTGGTAGCTTCATTGGGATAAAGCAGCGCAACTTGTCTGGCGCTTTCGACGCTTTCCTCGGAAAGTTTTCCTTCGCGGTACCCCTTCATCATCGCCTCTGGGATATGTTTAACTAGCATGCTAGCGATTCTATCGGGATCTTCACTTTTTAGAAATTTCGACAATTTGTCCAGCTGGGCGATGCCTTTTCCAATGAAATTTTTCATGTCCAGCTTGAAAACTTTATTTCTTACCAGTTCATTGTAGAGTTCAAAAACCTTGTCCATTTAACTCCTCCGCGGCAGACATCAGCGGGATCAATTGTCATAAAAATTTCATTTCTGTCAATGGATAAATTCACATTTTTACCTCGGCCAAATGCATGAATCACAACATTTTTGCCGCCCGATAAATTTTAGTTGACCAGCCGCAAATGGAGTTCTATTTTGCGCTCACTTTTACTAATTAAGGACTAAAATGGATTTGCAAATTGGAGAAGCCAATCGGAAATTTTCGACTCATGGCGGCGATGGCACAGCAGCGGCTGCGCCAATCAGAGCGGACGTGATCACAACCGGCGTGAAAATTTCAAGCGTGCCAGGCGGCAACACCATCAGAATTTCGGAGAACATTGAAACAAAATCACAACTCTCGGGACGCGCAACAGAAAATGAAGGCGCCGAGCCAGAAGTTATGGATTCACCGGTTAATACGCAGCCCGATGGTGCGAATGTGCAAACGGAAAATGACGCAGCAGATGAAGTTACCGAGCCAGAGGTTGTGGCTTCACCGGTCAATGCGCAGCCAGACAATGTCGAGAATAATGGCCCCATCAATGCAGATGAAGCATACTGCATTGCGCCATGGAAAGTCTACGATAGAATTTTAGATGCATTTGTTGGCGACGACGGGTTCACGCACGGCGATACGAATAAATTGCCACAGTTGGCCGAGAAGCTCAACGAAGAGCGTGCAGCATTTAATAATGCGCTTTCGAATCTTCCCGAAGGAATATCCAAGCATCAAAGTGTTTCGAAAGTGGGGAATCTCATTGCATTAGAGAAGGAATTGCATAGCATCAAAACCATTTCCGTGGTAATGAAGAGTCTGATATCTGGATTGCCATCCCTGCCGAATGGGGCTGAGGATCTCGCTGCGGCAGCGCGCAGGGTGTACCATGCGAAAATGGAACTCCTCTCAGAACAGGAATACTTCAGGATCATTTCGTCGCTGCATGACTTACACGCCTTCATGGAGGCATGCAGGCGTGCCGAAATGGGTCTACTAATTTAGATTAGATAAAAAGTATCGATGCCGCCGGCGAATGGAAAATTTCCGTAGCATTTAAAACTGCCGGCTCGCGCGGCGGAAAATCGGGAGCAGTTGGCTGCGCCGTTTTTCCATGCCGCCGGCTAGCGGGAGCGCAGCTCCCGCATCCACCGCATCCGCGAAGCGG
>JAITRI010000091.1 GCA_031288455.1 Puniceicoccales bacterium | reverse complement strand
ATTTTCCGGAGATTCCCGTCCTCACGCGCGAAGCGGTCCGCATCCGCTGTGCGGATGCGGGGATGCAGTGGGCTGCGCCCCTGCCCGCCGGAGGCGTAAACAAAAGGGCGCCGTATTTTTAGAGAGAAGTCCGCGGCGCCGGTGTTTTTTAACTTTTCTGTGATTTTTTCTCTGGAAAATTTATCCAAGGAAATGGTGGCCGGCAAATGGGTATTTTGCTCGAGAGGATGAAATGCTTCCGTCCGCGAAGCGATCCGCATCCGCTGCGCGGATGCGGGGGGAGCAGGGGCTGTGCCCCTGCCCGCCGGAGGCATAAACAAAAGGGCGCCGTATTTTTAGAGAGAAGTCCGCGGCGCTAATGTTTTTGGTATTTCTGGATTTTATCTTTAGTTTTCCTTTTCCGGAGATTTTCGCCCTCGCGCGCGAAGCGGTCCGCATCCGCGAAGCGGATGCGGGGGTGCAGGGGCTGTGTCTCTGCCCGCCGGAGGCATAAAAATAGAACATGAGCCATGGCCTATGGGGCTGTGCCGTACAATATTCGGCGATAGATGGCGGCATTGTGTTTGTTGTACTGGGTGAGATTTTGTGGAGTGTCAAGAAATTCCAGCACGATGGTGAATGTTGATGCGGTGGGCTCCAGGATCTGATCCGCGTTATTTTTTTTCAGTTTCAGCGTGTGGTTTGGTTGCACGGAAATTTGGCGGAGGATGATGGGGATTTCATTCTCGTATAAATTTCCTAAAAATGCCCTGAAGGAATTGGTGAACGTGGTGAATTTCAACCGATAAACGTAGGATTTTGCATCGTCCACCTGTCTAGTTTCCGGCATGAACACGTCATCGTTGTCGAAATATGCTGAAACTGACGTGTCGCCGCGCTCCACCGATATTATTTTCATGTATGACAGCTTCGACTCGAACAGGTATGAAATGAGCAATTTCAACTGTTCCTTCTGCCGATGTATGTCGTAGATTTCATTGTGCAGCGGCTGCTCATCCTTCGCGAATGAATCCTTGAATCCGAAGGAGCAGGACGGCTCAAACTCGATGCCGAATGAATCGCAGGACTCCTTCGCCCACGTCAAATAGTCTGATATTTCGAAAAATATCGCAACGTGGTTCGACGGTAATGTGCGCGCGTCGTTGGCACAGGCCAATTTGAACATTTTTTTCCACGTCTCAGCGGCGAATTTCCTGTAGTTGGAGAGATCAGTTTCTATTTGCCGCTCAGCATTCATGTGGTCCTCCGGCAATTTTTCACGCCTAATGCGAAGTGTCTTCGTCAGCGCATCGACACTTCCCTTCTGCGTAATCTTTGCGCTGCTGAACTTTATGCAGTCCTTGAGTATCCACAGAAATGACACCATCAGTATCAGCGAGGTGATGAAAAATAAACAGTGGCGCCTGAAAAAAAGATTTTTCATTGTACGATAATTTCCGATTGTTCCTTCAGGACGGCATCAAATGAAAACATTAGAATATTCGGCGTTTGCATCGCCATGGTGATGTTTTCCACGCGATCGATGCAGTTGATATTTCTCACGGACGAGAAAAAATTTTCAATTTTTTCATCCGCTGCCTGCTTAGTTTCACCGCCAACGGTGAGCAATTTTGCCACGATGTTTATGCGATCATTTTCTCCATTTTTTTTGTCGATCCACAGAAGAGACTCCACCCATGCCGTTTCCAGGGCTCCGATCATCGCCTGCAAATTCCCGAATAGTTCCGACCAAGCCCACTGCGAATGGAGTGACAACTTGGCATTTTTTATGAATCCATACAGCTCATTGCGTTCGCTGCTGAGCGCGTTAAATCTGGTAATGTCGACGCTGGTTTCCGCCAACTTGGCTTCCAACGCCGCCTTTTTTGTTTCAAGCTCAAGGGTGTCTTTTTTTAGTATTTTCAGCCATGTCATTGCCATCAGCGTCATCGCTATGAAAATCAATAGCCATCCGAGATGTTTGCGCTGGAATTCTATCTGCCGGGAAAAATCATTGGAAAATAGATTCAGAACATTCGTGACTCCGTTTGCCAGACAATAGGCCCCTCCGATGAATACGCCGATGTTCCCGCATATAATTTTCCGCTCATCATCTTTGACATTTTCGCCGATGTGCAGCGCCAATGCGTCCGATAAGTCCACCGTTTCAGCATTTTCCTCCGATTTAAACAGTGCGTACAGTTTACTTTTTCTGCCCGTCAGATATAATTTCGCCGTTGGATTTTGCCTGAATGTTCTGCAGTAGAACAGCTCTGACTTTTTCAATTCCTGCCGCAACTTCTGTGCGAATTGCTTCACGTAATATGTCATCAGCGTGCGATTTTCATTGTCCTGATTTTCCAAAAATTCCAGCTGCATCTCCTCCGCCTTCTGCGGTGAAATTTTTTGCGCATCCGCGATTGTCCTATTTAGGTGCAAAGCGGCTATGGGAAGCGTCCGGAAATATTCCGCGTCATTTCCGATGCACACCGCATGCGATGAGAGATCTTTCACGCACAGAAGCATGGAGTCAGCCGATGAGTCGACGCACTTCGCAACGGCGACCGCATTCAGTAAAATTTCCGGGCAAATGTATAGAAATTTTATGCCGTGGCGTATCAAAATATCGACGAAACGCTCCAAAAATGCCCTGTTGATGGCGATTCCAAATGCTCGGTCCGACTGTTTTTTCGTCTGGTAAATATCCCAGCTCCACTCATCTGCTCCGCCTGGGAATTCGCGTTCACACTCGAAGCGAAATGCCTCCTTTAGGCTGTTGTTCGTGACATCCGGCACCTGCAGATATTTTATGAAAACTTCCTCGCTTGGCGGAATAACGAGGGTTATTCTTTTTCTGATTTGCTTCGGGATGCGCGCCACCGCCTTTTCAAATTCCGAAAGCCAAATGATGGAAATATTACTCGATGTTTCATCCGTCCGGATGGCGTATGATTCTGCATGCGTTATGTTCAGCCGTCCATCCACGATGGCAACTGTAATTCCGCTCGCTTCGCACAACATTATGACGCTATCGACCATTTACTACCCAACTTGGCCGGAAGTTTACTGAGGGCATTTGATTTTGCAAGACCTCAATTTATGTTAATTCATCCGGTCGATGATATGCCTTCGTTTATGGAACGGCAACGCGGTGCGATGGTCCCGCAATCGCGGCGAAAATTTATGGAACATCTTTGCCGGCCCGCAATGATTCCGCTAATTTTTTCGCGGCTGGCTCCTCGCAGGTTTCGATCACCTGTCCTATCAATTCCTCGGCTTCCCTCTTTCCGCCTATCTCCTTGATGGCCATCGCCAGGAAACATTTCGCCATGCCGCTGTCGGGATTAATCCGCAGCGCCTGCTCGGCGAGAATTTTTGACGCGCCGAGGAAATCTCCAAAATTAATTTTACACACGGCCAATCCAATCAGCGGAATTTCGCTGTTGGGCCTGGCGGCGGCGAGGCCGTCAAATATCGCCTGCGCCTGCAATTGGAGCCCGCGGCCAACGGCCACATAGCCAAGTTCCATCAGAAGCTGTACCAATTCGGTCGCAACCGGAATATCTTTTTCCGCCTGACCATTTGCATCCGACACGTCGCGTCCTCCGCAGTAGAAATTTACCTAATGTTCTGCGTTGTTGTTTTCAGAGCATCACCCACGGCACGCATCAATCCGGTCGCAGTGGAAGTCAAATTACCCCAGGACTGTATTTTCGCCTGCAGCGCCAACAGTTGTTCCTGGCCGATGTCATCCTTTGCCTCCAGTTTTGATATCGCCGAATTCAGCTTTGTTTCACACTTCGAGACTGCACTCGCCAGCAGGTCCCAAATCCTTCCCATTGTTATCCCCTGGGTAGCGGATACACCCTTTGATATAATTTCCTTTGTGGTTGAAAGCACTGCCATATTCTCTCCTTTTTCTATGCACTATACTGTTTCCGCAGACAAATGTCAAATGTTTTTGTAAAAATTTACGGTGCAGCTGCGCGAAACTGCGAAATTAGTTGTCGCATGCGCCATTAAATTTCCACATCTTCGTCGTAGTTGACGGAATTCAATCCAAATCCAAATAGTCTCAGAAACTCGCGCTTGTATCCGGCAATATCCGACAGCTCCGCCAAATTTTCAGTGGAAATTTTCGGCCAAATTTCTCGGACCGCCGCCTGCACATCTTTGCTCAACTCAAATTCATCCATTCTTATGCGTCCCTGCTCATCGAGCGATCTCGCCGGCGATTGCCCGTATAATTTCTCACCGAATAGACGCGTCATCTGCTCGATGCACCCCTCGTGGCAACCTTTCTCCTTCATCACCTTGAAAAGAATTGACATGTACAGCGGGACCACTGGAATCGCCGCACTTGCCTGCGTGACGACCGCCTTGTTGATGGAAACTATCGCCTGTCCGCCGATATCCTCCAGCAGAAAATTTATTGCCGCGCGCGCGCGCATCAAGTCATCCTTTGCCGCTCCTATTGTCCCGTTCGTGTATATGGGCCATGTGACTTCGGGACCTATGTAGGAATAGGCGATCGTCTTTGTTCCCCTTGCCAGCAATTTTTCGCTGTGCAGTGCCTGCATCCAAAGTTCCCAGTCTTCGCCACCCATGACCTTTTCGGTCGCCTTTATCTCTTCCGCCGTGGCCGGTTCGATCGTCACCTCATGCACCTCATCTCTGTCAACGTTGACAGTTTTCCCGGTGAACGTAGCACCGATCGGCTTCAGCACAGATTTGAACACTTCTCCGCTGAATGGATCAGTTCTTTTGGGAGAAGCGAGGCTGTACACGACGCAATCGATTTTGCCAAGTTTACTTTTCACGAGATCGATCACGCGCTCCTTAATTTCCGATGAAAATGCGTCCCCGTTCACGTTTTCCGCGACCAATCCCGCCTGCGATGCAAATTTTTCAAATGCGACGGAGTTGTATTTCCCCGCCGATGCCGGCTTGTCCCTATCGGACGGCCTTTCGAAGAACACACCTATGCTATTTGCTCCTCCGCCGAATGCCAGCGCAATCCTACTGGCCAAGCCATAGCCGGTGGATGCTCCTATGACCAACACATTTTTTGGAGCATTCTGAAATTTGTGCTTTTTGGCATACTCCATCTGTTCCCTAACATTCTCCTCACATCCCTTCGGATGTGCCGTTAGCGAAATAAAACCACGTGTTTTCGGTCGAATAATCATATTTGCGGCCGAAGCTAATTGAAAAATTTTAATAGTCAATTAGCCTCTGTGGAATTTTGCACATGTTGCCGCGCAGCGTGCCGATGAAAATCAGTGCGCCGCGCAAAAAATTCTTGTGCCGCCGCGCCAACGATTTATATGTGCTCGTGGGTAGGATAAATTGTTCCATGAACATTCACGAATATCAGGCGCAAAATTTATTTGAAAATTTTGGCATTCCGGTGCCATCGGGCGTCCTTCTGCGCCATGGGGACGACGTTGATGCGGCGGTGAATGCGCTAAATTTTGACAGAATCTGCCTGAAGGCTCAAATTCACGCCGGGGGCAGAGGAAAAGGGCATTTTAGTCGTGACATCGGGCATGGTGGAGTAAGGGTCGCAATCTCCAAAGGCGAAGCGGCGAGCGCGGCGAAAAATATGCTCTCCAATACTCTAATAACCGAGCAGACTGGCCCGACCGGCCGCGTGGTAACGAAGCTGTATCTTGTGGAGACCGTTGAGATCTCACGCGCCTACTATGCAGCGATACTGTTGGATAGGAAATCTCGCTGCCACACTTTAATATTGTCGACGGAGGGAGGTGTCGACATCGAGACGGTGGCCGAGAAATTTCCACAGAAAATACACCGCGTTGCCATTGATCCGCTGTTTGGCCTGATGCCATATCAAATCGCTGAGATTTCATACGGAATTGGACTGCAGAAGGAGCAGGTCCTGGAACTGACGCGATTGCTGCTGAATCTGTATGCTCTGTACTGCGAAAAGGATTGCACGCTGGTTGAGATTAATCCGCTGGCCATGCTGAAGGACGGGCATTTCGTTGCCGTTGATTCGAAGATAAATTTCGACGACAATGCCATTGCGCGGCATCCGGAAATCGCAGAGCTGCGGGACACGGCAGAGGAGGATGCAAACGAGGTGGAAGCGTCGAGGCACAGTTTAAATTACATATCGCTGGACGGCAATATCGCCTGCGTTGTCAACGGTGCCGGGCTCGCAATGGCGACATTGGATATCATAAAGTCCTGCGGCGGATCTCCGGCAAATTTTTTGGACATCGGGGGTGGCGCAACCGAGGAGCACATAGGGCGCGCCTTTGAAGTCATACTGAAAATCCCGCGCATGCGTGGGATTTTGGTTAACATTTTCGGTGGAATTGTGAAATGTGACACCGTTGCGCAGGGAATAATAGGCGCTGCGCGGACAATGAATTTGCAGCTGCCACTCGTGGTGCGCCTGGAGGGCACAAATGTCGAAAGAGGACGACAGCTGCTGTCGGAGAGCGGACTTAGGATCACCGCAGCGACCGGTCTCGACGACGCGGCCAGACGCATCGTTGAGCTGTCAAATTTAGGGGAGACATGAGCATTTTAGCGAACAGTGGCAGCAGGGTTGTTGTCTGTGGAATCACTGGCAAGACGGGATCATTCCACGCCAGGCAATGTCTGGAATATGGCACGAAGATCATCGCCGGTGTTACTCCCGGCAAAGGCGGACAGTTGACGGACTGTGGAGTCCCGATTTTCAACTGTGTAGCAGAAGCCGTCAGGGAGGAAGGCGCTGACACGTCCTTGATTTTTGTTCCGCCCATGGCCGCTGCGGAATCGATCATGGAATGCATCGATGGCGGGATAAAGCTCATCGTCTGCATAGCGGAGGGAATTCCTGTGCACGACATGATCAGGGTCACGGCCAAACTTGAGCGGTCCAATGCGCGCCTGATCGGTCCCAATTGTCCGGGAATAATAACACCTGGACAGTGCAAAATTGGAATTATGCCGGCCTACATTCACAGACCTGGGCCCGTTGGAATTGTCTCGCGATCCGGGACTTTAACCTACGAGGCCGTTTGGCAAATCACGCAGTGCGGCAGTGGACAATCCACCTGCATCGGCATCGGCGGTGATCCGATAATTGGAACGACACATCTGGATGCGCTGAAGCTATTCAATGGCGATGATGCCACCGAAGCAATAGTGATGATAGGAGAGATCGGTGGCGATTCGGAAGAAGTGGCAGCCGAATACATAGGCGCAAATGTCAAAAAACCAGTGGCAGCATTCATTGCTGGAGCATCTGCTCCCAAGGGGCGCCGCATGGGACACGCCGGGGCGATAGTATCTGGGAAAAGTGGAACCGCTGCTAGTAAGCTGGATGCTTTGCGAAAGGCCGGCGTCGCAATCGCCGAAAGCCCGGCGAAAATAGCCGATGCACTGTTCTCCATTTACCGCCGATAGCGAACGAGTGAAGCCCGCCGGAGGCATTCCGTGACGAGCACAATCGTCGCATGTGGAAAGATTTTGTACCGCATGCGACATCATTCCGCCACTCCCGCGCGAAGCGGTCCGCATCCGCGAAGCGGATGCGGCGGGTGCAGGGGCTGTGCCCCTGCCCGCCGGAGGCATAAATAACAAAAGGCTTTTTTTTAAGGATGGAACGCCCCCGCTCGCGGGCCCATATTTTTTCCCTTCCGACGGTTTCATTTTTCATTTTCCGGAGATCTTCGCTGCTCCCGCGCGAAGCGGTCCGCATCCGCGACGCGGATGCGGCGGGTGCAGGGGCTGCGCCCCTGCCCGCCGGAGGCATAAATAAA
>JAITRI010000016.1 GCA_031288455.1 Puniceicoccales bacterium | reverse complement strand
CGTCATCATCTCTCTTTCTTTTTGATTTGAGTGGAATTTCCACATGAGACCCCAGTGCGTACGCTGTGTCATCATTTTCCACCATTTCCATTGTTTTCCCCTTTACTAAATTGCCCGCGACAATCAAAGCCATTGGCGCGATTGTCAAGATTAAAACCGAAATTTACAAAAATTTTCACGTGTCCGTCAATTTCGCAGAAAAGTGCAAATTTTTGAAATTGGTTGCGGCGTGCACGATTATTTTTGCAACAGCTGTGCTGCCGCCGATTTTCACTGCGGGGAGGAGCGCCATGGCGTGCGTTTTCCTGCGGAAAAAAACCACAGTGCTATGCCGAAGGCGAGGAGAAATGTGGAATAGAACTGCCCACGAGACATGCTAAAAATTAGAGCAGCGTCCGGTTCGCGAAAGTATTCCGTGAAAATTCTAAAAATCGCGTAGAGCATCAGAAATTCTCCGCTCAGCTTGCCGGGAGCTCTGTTTTTCCCTGTCCAGAAGCGAACTTGCGCGTAGATGAACAGCAGAATTCCTTCGAAAAATCCCTCGTATAGCTGCGACGGGTGCCGTGGCGGTATTGCGGATATGTCCAGAAAGCTCGCACTCTGAGGAAATATCACGCCCCACCGCACATCCGTGATCTTCCCGTACAGTTCCCCATTTATGAAATTCGCCACGCGGCCGAGGAAAAATCCGAACGGTGCGATCGTCGAGCAGATGTCGGCGAATGGCAGAATGCGCACGTGATTCCTCCAGCAGAATAGCGCAATGGCGGCGATGGCTCCCACAAATCCTCCGTGGCTCGACATCCCTCCGCGCCACAGGGCGAAGGTTTCCAGCGGATTCAACAGGAATTCATCGAAACAGTAGAGGAGCATGTAGCCGAGACGCCCTCCGATTATCACGCCGCCGATGGCGTAGCTCAAAAATGCCCAATTTTGTTCGCGCGACAGCGGAGATCTCCCTCTGGAGGAGTAGAAGTTCAGCGCGAGGATCGTGAACGCGAAGGCGAATACGTAAAAAATGCCATACCAGCGGATTCCTTCGAGCGGCCCCATCCAGTGAAATCTCACGGCGAACGGGTCAATGCTGTGGACGTAATGCCTTCCAATCATGTCTCATTCCCGATGATAAAACGCGGATCTTTCCGCAGCGACAGCAGTCCCACGGTCGATATTAGCACAAAAGTTGTGGCAATGAGACTCACCAGTTGCAGCGTAAAGTGATGGGATAGCCAATATCCCAAAAATGGCCCGATCAGGCCTCTGAGTCCAACGATTGTGACATTCACGCTCATGTATCTGCTGAATTGATTCTTCGGAGCAACTCTCGTTGCCCACAGGCACCACACCACCTCACCGCCGCCCCAGGCGATGCCGGAAAATATTGACGAGAGGTATATGATCCACGTGGATCTGAAATTGAAAAATAGCAGAAATCCAAGCGCAACGAACAAATTCACCATCAGCTTGACGGTTATTATTTTTGATTTATCGAAAAACCGTCCCCAGGACAGCGTACTCAGCATCCTGAAGGTGTACGGGATTGTCACGCACGCGACCGACTCGACGAAATTGGACGCGTTTATTCCATAGGCACTGTTCACCAAATATTCCGCCTTCAGCGGCAGCATCATCTGCGTGGCGATCCCGGCGAACGACCACCAGAGAAGCATTTTGCCAAATAATTTGTCCCTGAAAATTATTTTAAATGGCGAAAAAATTGACCTCTCATTTTGTTCGGGGAGTACTCTGGACGGTATTTTGGAGAATGATATGCCGGACCCTATGGCCGCAATGGCTGCCATGAGGAACACTAGCCGATAATTCTGCAGGTTCCAGTCCATCAATTTTGCGCCGATTGGGGAAAATATCGCCGCTGAAATGGGAAGCAGCATTAGCACAAACGATAGCCTGCTGCCGCGTTCCCGCGAGGAATAATTCTGTCCGTAGACGTCCTCCATGAGCGGCAATGGCTGCTTAAAGAGTACCATGGCCGCGATTGTCAGCGTAAGAAATGCGCTGCGGGACGTCACGAAAACCACCACAAATGTTAGCAATGACACGATCAGCAGGTATATTTTTGCAATGTCCATCGCCCTAAATCGCTTCTGTTTGGCGGCGAACGACTGGGTCATTGTGGTGATGAAATAGCCAAAAAACCAGGCGGATTGCAGCAGAGATTTTTGAACTTTTGAGGCGTTGAATACGCGTATGGCAACTACTAGCGCAAACGTTTTAAATGCCGACTCCACTATGCCCGAACACAGGCAGCGTGAAATGTCAAACAGAAACGTCTTTTTCGCAGCATCTGTCTTCGAAAAATTTTCAAACATGGCTGCCGCAAACAATGGTTAAAGTCGACAAATTGCAAGCCAAGAAGCTATCGAATCGAATCGGATAATTCATGTTCGGCGCGCGATTTTACGCAAAACATCCGCCGCCACTTTCCGCGCCTCTGAGACGGAATTCAGGCAACTTTCCAGCGTTGTCATCGGTTCTCCGCCATAGGCATCCAGTGCCATTGACACGGCATCTCCCATTTGAGTGAATCCAATCCTTCCGTCCAAAAATGCCTCCACTGCCACCTCATTGGCCGCCTGGAAAACGGCGCACGCATTATTTCCGGACGACAGGCACTCTCTGGCGATGGATAGATTTGGAAACTTCTCCACATCCGGAGCGGAAAATGTCAAACATTTCATGGCGCCGAGATCCATCGCTTGCGCCGGTGAATGCCCCCTTTCGGGGAAAAATAGGCAGTTGGAAATGGGGAATTCCATGTTCGGCGGGCACATCTGCGCCAGCAGTGACCCGTCGCGAAATTCCACCATGGAATGCACCAGGCACTGGGGATGTATCAAAACGTCAATTTTTTCCGATGGCATCGAAAATAGCCACGCCGCCTCCATGATTTCCAGTCCCTTATTGGCCATCGTTGCTGAGTCGATCGTGATTTTTTTCCCCATGCTCCAAACGGGGTGTCTCAGCGCCTGTTCGACTGTGACGCGTTCCAGTTCCTCCCTGGAAAAATTCTGAAATGGCCCACCGGATGCCGTGATTATCAGCCTGCTGGCGAATTCGGATCCTCCTCTTCCGAGACACTGGAAAATTGCATTGTGCTCGCTGTCGATCGGCAGCAGCGGCACAGCATTCTCCCGCGCGAGTGCGCCGATGAATTTTCCAGCCACCACCAAAATTTCCTTGCTTGCCAGAAGAATAGTTTTCCCGCTTTCGATGGCCGCGACTGTCGGATATACGCCGGCCGTTCCCACTATTGCCATCAGAATTGAATCCGCACTCGGCAATCTCGCCAGCTCGCACAGCCCGACTTCTCCAGTAAAAAATTCAGTGGAGGGGGCGAAAAGCGAAGTCTTGCCATTCAGCGCCACTGGGTCGAAAATGCCAACGTTTTCTACGCTGAATTTGTGTGCCACCTGTGCCAATTTTTCGACGTTTCCGTTGGCGGCGATCCCGACGACATTAAATCGCTCGCGGTGCCGATCAATGACGTTGAGCGCGCTGGTGCCGACTGATCCGGTTGCCCCAAAAATGACAATATTGCGCACCATTTTTCCAGTTCTGTGAAAAATTTAATTATTGCAACGGTAAAATTTGGCGCAATTAATGTGTGCACAGCGCGGCTGTTAGTGGAAATGAAGCTTTGGGGAAAATTGTTCAGGAGGTCAACCAAAAGGATCACATTCCTAAAATATGCAAAATTCCTTGGCAATGCGAAATTGAAATTCTTTGCGGCGATTTTGGCCGGGATTTTGTACGGCATTTCCAGCGGATTTGGCATTCCCGTGATGCTGAAATTTTCCGCGGAAAAGGTGTTCTCCGTTGAAAATTTGCCGCTGCATGTGCTGCTATTGGCCGCGATGGCGCCCGTTTTCATCATGAGCCTGCGGGCGATATTTTCGGTGACAAATGCCTATTGCCTCGGCTTCTGCGGCCAGAAAATTTTGCAGGGCCTGCGGGTCATGGTCTTCGACAAAATCCAACGGTTGCCCATAGATTTTTTTAAAAAAACGGAGCCGGGCGCCATCATCACGAAAGCGCTCGCCGATACTTCAGTGCTCCAAAATACAATTATTGCCGCCTCGCAGGAGATCATAAAGCAGCCGCTCGCTCTGATGGGCGCCGTCGGCGCACTGATTTACCTGTGCCACAGGGAGTCGGATGCCATAATCCTGCTGATATTTTTCCTCGCCGTTGCGCTGGTGATCTTCCCGACGAAAATCATAGGCAAGAAAATGCGCGAAAAAACGATGGCGCTCCAATCCGAAACGGAAAAAATAACGACAAAGTTGGCCCACAACCTGTCCGCCGTGCAGGAAATTAGAGCATTTGCCATGGAGGAGGCGGAAGTGTCACGCTATCGCACAGTGTGCGACAGTGTCATGCGCTCCGTCATGAAAACATTGAAATATTCCCTAATGACGTCACCGCTCATAGAAGTGATCGCGTCGTTCGGAATCGGGATTGCGATGTTCTACGCATATCTGCGTCACATCGGACCCGGAGTGTTCATTTCCCTCACTGGAGCACTCTATTTGAGCTATGAGCCGCTTAAAAAAATTGCCGATCTCAATAGTCATCTGAAGGCCGGATCGGCCAGTTTATCGCGCATAGAGGATTTGCTGAACGCCAATGAAAAGATTCACGATCCAAAAAATCCCGTTCGCGTGGACAGATTAAGGGGAAACATTTCCTTCGGCGGAGTATCATTTTCCTACGACGGCAACGAAAATTCCATCAGCGGCATAACGGCCAGCATCAAACGCGGAAAAACATACGCTCTCGTCGGGAGCAGCGGCGCAGGAAAAACGACGATGGCACACCTCATATTGCGCTTCTACGACGTCACCGATGGTGCCATAAAAATCGACGGCATCGACATACGCCGCATGCGCCTTAGGGATCTCAGAAAAAATATCTCCTTTGTGCCGCAGAACCCAACTCTGCTGAATGGTACTATTCTGGACAACATCAGGTGGAGCGTACCCGACGCCTCGTTCGAACGGATCGTCACGGCGGCGAAAAAGGCCTACGCCGACGAATTTATTTCGGAGCTGGAGGACGGATACTACACGGCAGTTGGCGAGGGTGGTGCGCGGCTGTCAGGTGGGCAGAGGCAGAGGATCGCCATCGCGCGTGCATTTTTGCGGGACGCTCCGATTCTAATACTGGACGAAGCGACGTCTGCACTTGACGCAAATAGCGAGCATGAGGTGCACATCGGCATAGAAAATTTGACGAAAAATAGGACGTCGATTCTGATATCGCACCGCTTCACAATGATGTCGATCGTCGACATGGTCTTCGTGCTTGATCGCGGAAAGATCATCGAAATGGGATCTCCAAAAAACCTCGCGGAGCGGAAGGATTCCGTTTATTTCGAGCTGCAGGAGAAACAGCGGGTGGCAATGCTCGGAAAATGATTCCGCTGTGTCATTTTTTATTGCATTCCTCCTGTGCACTTCTACAACTTCCGGCATCGGTGGGAATTTTCGCTGCCGTTAAAAAATTTTAACCCTATCCAATGGGAGGACGATCAAAGCTGGTAAAATTTGTGCGCAATCCGCTGCTGCAGTTGATTGTTGCCATGGTGCTGTGTTCATGTTTTCACGCCAGGATGTCGCGCGACAGCATAAGATTTTTTCTGACCATAAGCTCATGTCTGAAGGAGCTGCTGGTGTTTGTGCTGCCGTTTCTGCTGTTTAGTTTCATTGCGGTGGCGCTTTCGGCGATCCCGAAGGAGGGGATGCTGTTCGTTTTGGCGCTGATGGTGGCGGTATTTGCGTCGAATTTCATCAACATTCTCATCTCCGGGTGCATCGGATATGCCGCGTTGTCAGGAGCGTCCGCGAGCGGCATGCACGGCGATGTGCTGCCGATAGTGCCGCTGTTTTCCATGCAATTGCCGCAGATTGCCACTACGCTGCAGGCGCTGGTGTTTGGCGTCATCACCGGATTCATAAACTCATTTTATCCGACAAAATGTGTGAATTTCACCATTGGCCGCATCCACGCCTGTGTTATGCTTTTCATGAAACGATTTTTCATTCCGGCGCTTCCCATATTTGTCTCTGGGTTTCTGCTGAAACTATTCGCGGAGGGCAGGATGACCGGATTTTTGCGTGGAAATTTCCGTGTGTGTTTGCTGATGTTCGCTTCGCTGCTGTGCTACCTGACGCTTTGGCTGTTCATTGCGGCAGCGTTCAGGAGAGGCCGCGCACTTGAGATTCTAAAAAATGCATTTCCGGCGATGGTAACCGCATTCAGCACGATGTCGAGCGCAGCGGCACTGCCGCTTTCCCTGGAAGCGGCACACAAAAACACGAAGGATAAAGTCCTCGCGGACGTTGTCATGCCGCTGACGCTGAACTTTCACATGCTTGGGGATACGATAATTGTTCCCATTTTGGCGATGACGGTAATGCTGGCGTTCAATCACCCGCTGCCAAGTGTGCACAGCTATGTGCTGTTCGGAATTTTGTTCGTGCTGAATAAGTTTGCCGGTGCCGGAGTGCCCAGTGGGACCATAATGGTAACCGTGCCAATTCTGAAGGACATTTTTGGATTCGATGATGCGATGGTGGCGTTCACGATCGCACTGTACGGCGTGATAGATCCGGTCGCGACGATGGGCAACGTGACGGCGAATAATTTCTTCATTGTCATATTCCAGAGGGCGCGAAACTTCCTGAAGCGTAAATTTTCCGCGCGGCGAACATGAGTTCTCCCGTCAAAAGCGCATCTTTGGCCGCAGTGGGCGAGCAAACTGCGCCACGGTCACATTCCACCGCAGTCACATCCTGCGCATGTGGACCGCTAAGCGGGGATGAAAATGGGAAAATAGCCGCAGTGTGGCATTGGAAACGGTGAGAATTTCAATCGAAATGGCTGCGGTTACATTTTTTGTAAATTTTCTCGTTTACTTTTTCCAAAATGCCAGTAGACTTGCTGTGCGATGAGTAAGGGAATTGTATATGTTTTTACCAATCAGTCGATGCCTGGATACATAAAAATCGGCGTCACCACCAGTTCCGTTGCGGAGCGACTGCAGAGTTTGGATACCGCCAATGTGCCGCTGCCATTTTCCTGCTATTTCGCCATGGAGGTTTCCAATTGCAAGGGCGTTGAAAAGCTGATACACCAGACGTTTGATTCCAGCCGCGTGCGTCCGAATCGCGAATTTTTTACGGTTTCTCCGGAGAGCGTAGTTGCGGCACTGAAGCTCACCGGCGGGACAGAAATAATGGGGTCAAATGCTCCAATCGACGAAAATGGACGGCCCATGCAGCTGTCATGCGAAAATTTGGACTCCTTTGACTTCGACTCTTTGAAGATTCCAGTCGGCGCAGAATTGACATTCACCAGGGACGATGGCAAAAAGTGCCGCGTGGTTTCGCCGCTCAGCGTGGAATACGACGGCGAGGAATTTTCCGTTGCTGAACTTTCCCTTAAGCTGCTGCAGGAGATCGGATACAATTGGAACAGCTGTTGCGGCTTTGATTTTTGGGAATTTGAAGGTGAACAGCTGCGGGAGAGATATGTCCGCCTGCGTGAGGCCAAAGATATGCTGAAATCGAAGAACGAGCAGTAGTTGCTTTTCGTCGCCGCGGAGCAAACCAAAAACTTCAGCGTCACATTCCCACTGGCAAATGTGGAATTTCTTCAACCGCATGCCAAAATTCTGGCCAGAGCATTCTCCGATCCTTTGGTGCGGATTTTGTTCGCTTCAGCTGCTCATCAAAAAATTTACTAAATCCAATGAAAATCAGCGTGCGGATTCAGCGAAAAAATTTTCGAACTTGCGCCCGCGTTTAATTGTAATTGTACCTGTTTCGATGAGACGCCTCGTTGATCTCTTCAACATTTCGACTCGTCGAATAAAGAAACAACGGGCCGCCGATAACAAGTAATAAGCATGCTACGAGGCCAATGAGTGCCACCGCAAGCGATATGCCTAAAACTATGCCGACAATTTTTAATACTTTTTTTGCTTTTTGTCCGGGGCTGACGTTGATTCCTTTCTCGTGCGCCTTGCTTAACATTTCCGACGATTTTTTGTCGATGTTTTCTTTTCTTGTGGCGGACGCTTTTTGCAAATCCTCCTCATGGCCGTACTCATGCCCAGCGACTGTATCACTGTTTTTGGCCACTTCTTTCTCCATTTTACTCGATAAATTTGCCATGTCGTATGCCTCTCTACAGAGAGGGTATGCCCTTTCGGATTCGCCTCTATCTAAATCCTTAATCGCTTCATCCAATTTTTTATCTGCGGCATCATGTGTAATATCTCTGATGGAAGATTTCTGGCCTGCCAGAGTATTTACCAACTCCATGTATTCATCGTAGCTAAGCTTGTCGGCGCCAAGCATATGACTGGCTCCATTGGAATAGTAATGCTGTGATTTTTCATCGGCAGTGGCGAGTTTTTCATTCGCATTTTTAATGTTCTCCAATGTCGGATTTTTTTCTGAGATTTGTATGGCTTCTGCCGCCAATGCGCATGCGTACTTTGATTCAAGTTTTATGCACATCAGCTCAGCATGTTTCCCTCCGACACTTTTCAATGACTTTTTGGCGTCATCCACAGCATCTTTTGCAGCTTTGATGTTGTCCGTCGTTGGATTCGAGATTGCACTATCAAGTTTGGTTGTGGCTTTTGATGCCAATGCGCGCGCATACAATTTATCCAATGAATCGCGTATGCCTTCGGATTTATCTTTGCTGACATTCTTCAATGACTTGTTGGCTTTATCCATCGCATCTTTTGCAGCTTTGATGTTGTCCGTCGTTGGCGATCGCTCCGCTTCCTCAAGCTTGGTTATGGCATTTGCTGCGTCCATGGCGGCATTGTCCACCTTATCATCATGTTTAGCTTGGGAAGATTTGAGTAATTTTTTCTCTCCGGAAAGCATCTCTTTGCAACGTGATTTTATTTCGTATAATTTGTTAAGCTGCTGAGTGTTATATTTCTTGGATTTCTGCTGAATATTCATGGAGAGATTTCTCTGCGTCGTTATGCTACTCTTGCTGCTAGTCCCATTGTTTCCGGAAGCGCCAGCTGGCTTTTTTGGAGCGCCAGTTGGCGAATTTTGTTGCACGGCGGTGCTGCGCGTTGCGGCGCTTTTTATGCAATTGGAATTTATGGATCCCCCGTGCGCTTGCTGAGCTTGGTTTGGAGGAGGAGTTTTTGACACTGATGTGCGCGCATATATGTTCGAGCTGCAGCCGTTTACGCCGCCTCCGATTACCTGTTGTCCCTGTTGTGCTTCAATTCTAGACATCCCATTTATTGTACATTTTTCCCACTAAGCTGCAAGGCAAATTTGCGAAAAAATTTACGGAAACGAAATGCTGATCATACGCTCTGGGAAACATTTTCTGAGTGTGATTTTGTCGGCTTTTTCAGCAATTCCGGATGCCACCGAATTATGTGTATTTCGCCACCAAATTTTCTTGCCAAATCCAATATTTCATCCAGTCGCTTTATTAGATTATTTTCCCCTGCAATATATGAGATCCTTCCGCTTTTATTGTCAAATTCAAAGAAGCCGCTATTGTGGGAAATTAAAATTTCTCCGTCGCCGATGTGGCCTGGGATTTCATTTCTGTACACAAAAATCATGTAATCGCTGTCCTTCATGAATCCGAGAATAAATCTTTTTTCGCGGAATGAATACTCCCTCTTCGCGTTAAATGTGAACAGCTTGCGTCCCGAGTGGTTAAGTTTTTTTATGGAGCGGGGAAGAATGCCGTTTGATATGAAATGCAATAGTCCTGCCCCGTCAAATCCACGTATATCACAGGGATTAGTGTTCACCGCTGTGCCATCATCGAGTACAAATTTATATATTCCATTGATGGAAATTTTTTCAAAATTATTTGCGCCCGGACAATGTGTCAGTCCATCGGCTGCACATCTCTGCAGCACATCTGATATTTCAAACAGTGTCATTGGCTGCAGCTTTTTTGCCGATATTCTTCTCCAAAAGCTGTCGTTCATTTTCGACATCATCTTTTCGAAAAAAACCACGTTGATAAATCCGGCGCCTCTGGCGTGGTCACTGGTGATGTATTCCACCTCGACGTTCGAATTTTCATGCACTTCCGTCACGCGCACCGCCGAATTCGGCAGTATAACTCCATTCAGATCTTTGCAAAAATATCCATTTGGTCCGCGTCCATAGGTCAATTCCGAGCTTTTCGTTGCAAACAGTGGGACATAGCACCCCTCATCGGTGGCGAACACATCCCCCGTTTCCACGACCACACTTCCGAAGCAGTGCATAGGCGGCACCCAGACTGCCACAGCGACCAGTGACAATATCCAGGGGAACGCCGCACATAAACGTACACCTATCTTATGCAAATTGTGGCGATGCTAGAACAGGACCTTGAAAATGCAATAATAAAATTAATCGCACAGTGGCATGGCAAATGCGCGGCACGGCAGTAAAATTGCGCCATTCAAACATTTTATCCAATAATTTCACATGCCGTCCGAGGGAACACATCGCGCAGTCTCAAATATATTCAATTTGATTGGCAGAGACATGGGGCGGCATAGAAAAAAGAAATGCGCCGGACTCGGTCCACATAAAAAATATTGCCGTTGCAAAGGATGTGACGTCAAGCCGAAAAGTTGCCCGATGTGCACGATCGGCATTGCTCCCGTCCGCCGCAGTATTTTTGGAGTAAAGTTCTCGCCGCCGAGCTTCTGGAATGATGCCCGCGGCCAGCGCGCTCTAACACCCCCACCCCCTCCTCGCCTCCGGCGAGGAGGGGGTGGGGAAATTTGCAAGCGTGCCGGAATGTGAAGTGGCACAGGATTCCACGCGCGGAGCGGTCCGCATCCGCGAAGCGGACGCGTGGGGCAGCAGGGGCTGCGCCCCTGCCCGCCTTAGGCGCAAACGAAAGTGCCCGGCGCCGTATTTTTAGGGTAAAGTCCACGGCGCCAATGTTTTTTAGTTCCGCGGCGTCTTTGTCTTTAGATCTCCGACGATTTTCGTTTGAGTTCTCAGGGTCCGGCGATTACCGTCCTCGCGCGCGGAGCGGTCCGCATACGCGAAGCGGGTGCGGGGGTAGCAGGGGCTGCGCCCCTGCCCGCCGGAGGCATTAAAACGGCACAGTGGGAATTTGCAAGTGCGCCGGAATGGGAAGTGGCACAGGATTCCACGCGCGGAGCGGTCCGCATCCGCGAAGCGGATGCGGGGGCAGCAGGGGCTGCGCCCCTGCCCGCCTTAGGTGCAAACAAAAGTGCCCGGCGCCGTATTTTTAGGGTAAAGTTCACGGCGCCAATGTTTTTTAGTTCCGCGGCGTCTTTGTCTTTAGATCTCCGACGATTTTAGTTTTAGTTTTCAGGTTCCGGCGATTTCCGTCCTCGCGCGCGGAGCGGTCCGCATCCGCGAAGCGGATGCGGGAGGTAGCAGGGGCTGCGCCCCTGCCCGCCGGAGGCATTAAAACGGCACAGTGGGAATTTGCAAGTGCGCCGGAATGTGAAGTGGCACAGGATTCCAC